>JBMCUI010000138.1:0-6398 GCA_048622675.1 Spirochaetota bacterium
TCCCTGTACCACATATCGGTCTGCTGCAGGACCAAAAACTCCAATAATCGACGCATATTTATATTCCATACATACCCCCTGCGGGTTTTTTGATGTATTTATTAAAAATCGCTGAATTTCTTTTACTACTAAAACATCAATAATTAAAATTGTCAATAGCTTTTTTCATATTTTTTTTCATAAAATGAAATTGTTGCTTTGTTTCTACCCAACAAATATTATTATATATAGATTTATACAAATAAAATTGAAATTAGCTTCGGAAATGTACTTATCTTCACAAAAATTAATTTTAATTTTTTCATTATAATTATGAAAACAAATTTACAAATACAAATCCGTAAAATAAAATAGTATTAGTAATTTGGATAATCGCTTTTATATTTTGTATGTGGTTCATTCCATGGGATTCTTCAGACAGGAGAAAATGCTAAAGGAGCCCTGGTACCTGAAAACATCATTTCGGGACATAATATATGTGCCATTACTTTTGACAAGGGAGGTTGAATATTCAGAATGGCTGATATGAAACTCTTAGATGAAAGCAAAATCAAATATGTACCACGCAACTGTATGCTCAAGATCCGTTCACTATATCATGTACTCAAATCAGCTGAGCGCAAAGCATTGGATTTCCTGCTTGCATATCCCGAGAAGGTGAAACAGCTTACTATTACAGAGTTTTCTGATCAGGCTGGGTGCAGCGAAGCTACAGTTGTTCGCCTGGCGAGAAGACTGGGTTATGAAGGTTATACTGAAATGAAAGCTGATTTCGCTCAGTCGATGAAGAATAATAATTCCATTGGATATGAAGATATTAAGTGGGATGATCCTCCTTTTACTGTGTTTGAAAAGGTGGTTAAGTCCACTGTTGCTGCTCTCCATGACAGCCTTGACATTATGAATAGTGAAGATTATAAAAAAGCGGTTGATGCTATTTATCACGCAAACCAGATTATGTTTTGTGGTCTCGGGGATGCAAGTTTTGTAGCTCTTGAAGCCCAGTATCGTTTCTTACGGGCTGGGAAAAACAGTTTTGCAGCCAGTGACCCGGATCTCCAGCTGATATACGGATCAAAACTTCAAAAAGGGGATGTATTGATAGCCATATCCTATACAGGCAGAAGCAGAACCATTATAGATGTTGTCAAACAGGCTAAACAATCCGGAGCAACTGTAATAGCAATAACCAATTTTCCTATTTCTCCGATTGCCAAACAAGCGGACATTGTTTTGGTTACTGCTGTGTTTACCCAGTTTCTTACAGTAGAAGTAATGTCCAAACGTGTGACTGAGCTGTGTATCCTTGAAAGCCTGTCTATCAACTATACGCTGCGCAGGGGTGAAGAATCTATAAACAGTCTGGTTAAATCTCTCAATGTGGTGGATATAAACAAGATATAAGCAAGGTGCGAGCAACCCTCCACGGCTCTCTCCGGCAGGGAATGAACCAGCTTCACTCCGGTTCAATTTTTCGACAGGAAAACTTTCATCGGGCAATTGAGACTAAGGCTGGTTTCGCTCTGCTATTATACGAAGTCCGTCCAGGGTGAGCTCAGGGTCAACATGCTGTATTTTTTTTATGTGCGGGGAAAACACCTTGCTCAACCCACCTGTGGCGATGACCTCCGCATCTCCTCCGAGCTCCCGGCTCATTCTGCGGACAAGCTCCTCCACCAGCCCGATATAGCCAAAAATCAGACCGGATTGCATGGAGTGCACCGTGTTCGTGCCTATGGCCCTCGGGGGTGGAACCAGGCTGATCCTGGGAAGCTGGGCTGTGCTGCTGGAAAGAGCCTCTGCAGCCACCTCTATACCCGGGGCTATGGCAACTCCCATGAACTCACCCTTATGGGAAACAGCACTGAAGGAGGTGGCTGTTCCGAAATCAACTATAATACAGGCCTTTTTGAATCTATGGTGAGCTGCCACTGCATCAGCCACCAGGTCTGCCCCCAGCTCCGAGGGATTGTCAACCCTTATGCTCAGTCCGGTGCGTATCCCGGGCTCCACTATCAGTGGCTTTACACCCAGATATCGCATAAAAAGCTCGTTGAATACATTCTTGAGCTGCGGGACTACACTTGCTATTATCACCGTGGTAATATTGTTCAGCTCATAACCGCTTTCCCTGAGCAGCCCCTTGAGCAGCAGAGCATACTCATCAGGCATTTTGTCCCGTACCGTCTGTATTCTCCACCTGCCCAGCCACCTGTGATTGTCCCACAGCCCGAAGGCAAGGTTGGTGTTTCCAATATCAATGCAAAACAGCATCCGGCACCTCCCTTAGCCTGATTATTTCTGTACACATCCTTTTCAATAAACTCCGGTGCAGGTAAGATACCCCAACCAGCATATATACCAAAAGGAAAATTATAACACGTTTATATGCTACTATACTCTGGACCCTCTGCGCCGGGTTTTTATGCGCTTCCACGAAGCTACCACTGCCACTGTCAATGATGCAGCCAGCACCGCCTCCGGTATACCATTTGCAGCAGCAATAGTGCCAATGGCCTTCCACGGCAGAAACTTGAATGCCCCCAGCGCCCCCAATACAAGCACAGTATTGGTCAGTGAGCCGCATACTCCTGAGGCTGCAAGAGCCGGTATTTCACTCATCCTGCGAAGCCCCCTGTATACCAGCCAGGCTACAGGACCGATGCACAGTCTGGGCAGTACTGAAACCACAGGATTTACAAACCAAACATCAGCAGGACCGGCAGGGGCGATTGCAGCCTGAAGCAGACTGAACACTCCGAAAATCAGTCCGATAACCGCTCCTGCTACCGGGCCTTCCAGTACTGCCCCGATAATAACCGGAACATGCATAATAGTGAGCGATGCTCCTGTAACCCAGGGAATAAATCCCAGGTGGGTGGCGCCCAGAAGCACAGAGATAGACCCCAGTATACCTGCAATAACAATCTTTCTGGTTCTTGTACCTGAAGCAGACCTCTGGCTGGCATTTTCTCTTCCTCTTTCTACTGCTGATTCCATCACGTACCTCCCTGTTCAATATTATATATGAAATACTGCTCTATAAATTAAGCTCCACACGCTATAGTCTATGTGTAAATAATTAATCACCAGCACTCCAGAAACCAGGCATATTCCTGAAATCAGTGCTATATAATCCCATAGCTCTGCATGGAGTTTCACCAAAGAAGTGCGGCCTCTGTCCCCCATATAGCAGCGGGCTTCCATTGCCTGTGCCAGGTTCTGTGCATGCTGAAGGCTGACTATAAAAAGCGGCACCAGCAGAGGAAGCATCCTCCTGAACCTTTGCAGAAAATTGATCCTTCTGCCGCCGAAGTATGCTCCTCTGGAGGCCTGGGCCTTCATCAGCCTTTCAGCCTCCTGGGCCAGAATAGGCACAAACCGGATGGAAATAGTTACTACCATGGCCAGCTCATGCGCTGGAAAACCAACCCACTGCATGGGCCCGAGCAGCTGGTCTATCCCATGAGTAAGCTGGGTGGTAGTAGTTGAAAAAGATGCAACACTCAACCCGGTAACAATGACCACAAATCTATAGATAAGAAGCAGCCCTGCCAGAAGACTTTTATCGGTGAGCCTGAATACTTCCCATTTCCAGATTACCGAAGCACCTTCATGCAATCCGGGCACAGCAAACATCTGTATAAGAGCAAGCACTATCAAAAATGGTAAAACCGGCTTTACTGCACCCAGGGCCAGCCACAGACGAATCCGTGCTGCCAATACCACCCCCACAACTGCAATGAGCAAAATGGTAAGCGAGACCAGGCTGGTGCAAATTACCGATGCACCCACCAGTAAAACCGTCAATGATATCTTTACCCGGGGGTCGGTGCGGTGAACAGGCGAGTGCGAAGGTATGTACTGGCCTATACCAATTTTTAGATTGAAGCCAAACTCAGACTTTCCAGGCATTCAGCAACCCTCTTATCTGCTGTGCTGCATTTTCGTAGCTCACCACACCCGCATCCACCCTGAACCCATTCTGGATGAGGCCCCGCATGACTCTTCCGGGAACAGTCAAAGAAAGCCCATTCTGCTCCAGGAGTGTATAGTTTGAAAACACTTCCCTGCTCTCTCCTTCTGTCACTACCCGTCCATCAGCAATTACATACACCCTGGTACAGAGCTCTGCAATGTCCTCCATGCTGTGTGATGCAAGAACCACTGCTCTTTTTGCACGCCTTGCCCAATTTTTTAAAATACTCAAAATCTGTTTTCGTCCTTGGGGGTCCAGATTTGCAGTAGGCTCGTCCAGTACCAGCACCTGGGGCTCCATGGCCAGCACTCCCGACAGTGCAAGGAGCCTCTTTTCGCCCTGGCTTAATTCCTGAGTCAGACGGTCCTTGAAGGAAAAAGGAAGACCGGTCATGTGCATTGCCTTCTTCACCCTCCTTCTCACCTCCTGCGAAGAAAGGCCCAGATTAATGGGGCCAAATGCAATATCATCCCCTGCATACTGTTTAAAAAGCTGCTTCTCCGGCATCTGGAATACCAGCCCCACCCTCTGGCGAACCCCGGTGATTTCATCTGTCATTTCAGACAGAGGGCTCCCTTCAATGTATACCTCTCCCTGCTCCGGACGAAGAAGGCCGTTGAGATGCTGGAGCAGTGTGGACTTGCCTGAACCTGCAGGACCTATGATCCCTACTGCTTCATTTTCATGTACTTCAATGCTCACATTTCTAAGTGCAGAAACCGCAAGCGGAGTTCCCGCAAAATATGTATGGGATATATTTCTTACTTCAATTAGACACCTGTCAGAATAATCCATAATGGCCCCACCTACTCCTGGATACTGCTCATCCGCTCCACGGTGTTTTTTACTGCACCCACCAGCTCATGCACACTCAATATTCCCTCAGCATTGAAACCTCCCCCTCGGGCCGCCATTCTGGCCAGAGCGGCTGCGGGAGGAATAGTTAGTTTCAGCTGTTCAAGTTTTTGTTCATCCGAAAATACCTCCCGGGGAGATCCGTCCACCACCACCTTTCCCTGGTAAATCACCACTATTCTCTGTGCCAGTGCAGCCTCTTCCATACTGTGGGTGGCTGCCAGCACAGTCATACCCCGGCTGTGGAGGTCGGCAACAATTCCCAGCACCTTGTCTGCTGATCTGGGGTCCAGCATTGATGTTGCCTCATCCAGCAGAAGGCATTTTGGTTTCATGGCCAGAGAAGATGCAATAGCCAGAAGCTGCTTCTGCCCACCGGAAAGAAGGTGCGGGGAACGGGTTTTCAGATCATCAAGGCCAACAACATCCAGGGACCACTCTACCCTGTCCCGCAACTCTTTTTCTTCTACACCCAGGTTTTCAGGTCCAAAGGCTGCCTCTTCTTCCACTGTTGCGGCAACAAACTGGTCGTCCGGCGCCTGGAACACCATTCCCACTGTACTTCTGATATCTCTCAGGCAACCAGAATCACTGGTATTCCAGTTTTTTACCCACACCTGTCCCCGGGAGGGAAGAAGGAGGGCATTTATATGCCTGAGCAGTGTTGACTTGCCCGACCCGTTGGCACCTATCAATGCCACATACTCACCTTCATCAATGCTGAGATCAATTCCACGAAGAGAAGGGACTGGATTTTGGGCTCCCGTTTGGTACGTATGAAAGAGATTTTGAATACGTATCAATGGCAGTGTTTGCCGGTTCATTTCTATTGCCTTCAGAAAATCCGGCTGACTGGAAGGGGACCTGGTTGTACCTGATACTAAAAGGAGGAAAAAATTACTGCATAAAGCATCCACCTGGAACCGTGAACCTCATACGGTCCATGAGCTCACCACCGGCAGATGCTGATGGTTAAAAAGCCTGTGTTGCGGAAACAGGCTGCAGCCCTCGGTACTGCTGCCCAACAACATGCGGCTTCTGTACAAAAAATTCTCAGGATTTCTCCTCGAGTGTTCCCGGTTGTCCCGGTCCCCCAGGATCCAGGCAACCTATAAGTAAACCAACTACAATGTAATATTTTTTAGGGTCAAGGTCATTAAAAATTATAGTTATTTAATGAATCTACCCGCATACTACCTGCTCATAATTATAACAGCTCTTCAAAGACTGAAATAAGGAAATGAAATGAGGATATAGTGGTGTAGGAAAAAACCGGACAGAAGCAAAGTAAATGGAATGAGAATTACGTGGTAAAGGAGAAGGCAGGCTGGGGGCAACAATAAAAACAGGAGCATCAAGGTAAATATGGGGAATAGCACTGAGCACAGATTACTGTGAGAATTGGAAATTAAAGACCTGGGGGTAAATACTTTAATTTTACCGGATCAGGGATTATATTAAACAGGCCAGACTCTGGGCTTATGGTGACTATGTTCAATTTCTCAGATTTTATACTTGGTATATTGTCAGACTTATTCAGGCATAACCGGAGTTTGTTTTTATG
>JBMCUI010000139.1:0-6369 GCA_048622675.1 Spirochaetota bacterium
GGGTAAAGCCGGCTTTTATGATTTGTCTGCCCACCTCATGTGCTGCTTTTTGTACTTCAGGGGGTGCTGAGGACGAGCCTATTACTGCAACCAGAGTCTGCATCTTGCTTTCCTCATGATTCTATTTTCACTTCAGTTTCATAGTATACATAAATTTTTAATGATTTACTAATATTAAATACCCTGCTTTAGGGGCTTTTTCCTTCATGTTTTTCACTATAAATAAATATATATCAATTAATTATAACAATGTTGACTTAATGGTCAAAAATGTGTATTATTAAATTTGAATAGATATATAACTCAGCAAGGGAACATTAATGTATGAAGTAGGCCAGAAGGTAGTATATCCTCTGCATGGTGTAGGGGTAATCAACAGCATTGAGGACCGAATCGTTCTCGGTGAAAAGAGGTCCTACTACATTATCAAACTGTCCATTTCTGATATGACTGTGATGATCCCTGTCAGCAAGTCCGAAGAGCTCGGTCTCAGGCAAGTTGTGACAAATGATGATGTCAACAGGGCCCTGAAATTAATTCGGGGTGAAATAACCGATATGGACGAAGACTGGAAGTCCAGATACCAGCACAATTTTGAAAAGATCAAAAGCGGGTCCATACTGAGTATTGCTGAAGTAGTAAGAAATCTCTTTCATCGAAACAAGATTAAAGAGCTGTCCATAATGGAAAAAAAGCTTTATGAAAACGCTTACAGGCTTTTGGTGGATGAAATTGCTTATGTTAAAAATATGGACAAAGAGGAGGTGCAAAACCTGATATGTGAGGGTCTTGAAAACGGAAAATAAGAACTTTTGTGTGGATTATTGTTTTAGAGTGCGGGTGGACTCAGGTGCAGAAGGTTGTGTTGCAAATGAAATGCGGCGTATATGAATATTCATAAATGAATGCTTCAAAGTGGATGCGGTGCAGTGCATTTTTGAACTAATTTTTATTTTTTTATAATCGCATAGCAGTGTCTGCCTGATCGATGAAATCGCAGCATTGAAAACAGAAATGTAATCAAAGTTGTGAGGGATTTCTTGAAAATTTGTTCATCGAAACACCGATAAAAGAAACACTGAAGAGGCCCTGTGAACATACCAAGATAACTTTCTTGCGAGCATTTACACCATTTTCCCCGCTTGTTTGCTTTACCAATAATCCATTCATCTTCAAGTCCAAAAGCAAATTGTTAGCATAAGAATGAATACCATAATTTTAAATTAATGTAACAGGAGGAAGTTTTGTTAATACGTATTGCATTTATAATACTGCTGGTAGGTTCGGCCTTTTTATTCAATTTTTACAGAGAAAACTTTTATATTTATCCCGCGGTTGTTCTTGCAGCCTCTGCAGCAGTGGTGATGCTCGAAGCGTTTGTGAAAAGCTTCCAGAAAGAGACCGTATCCAGAATATTCAAGGGAATTGTTATCGGACTGATACTGGGAGCTGCTTTTACAGCTATCGGGCGTTCATTCGGTGTTGGTATGGCTCCTTTCATTCAGCTTATGATTTATCTGGGGAGCCTGTACCTGGGTATTGCCCTGATCTCCCAGCTGGACCTGGGCCTTGGAATGATCAGACCACCTGCTGCCAATGTTTTGCCCTCAGAAAGCCCCAAAATACTGGATACCAGTGTAATCATTGATGGCAGAATTGCCGATATCCTTGATACAAAGTTTATTGAGGGGGTGCTGGTGGTGCCCAGATTTGTTCTGGATGAACTCCAGCAAATTGCAGATTCTTCCGATTCTGTAAAAAGGGCCAGGGGAAGAAGAGGTCTTGATGTACTTAACAGACTGAAAAAAGACAAGGAGGCCCTGCTCCGTATTACCGACCAGGATTTCCCTGAGGTTCCGGATGTGGATTCCAAGCTGGTCCAGCTGGCCAAGGCCCTGGATGCAAAGGTCATTACCAACGATTTCAACCTGTTCAAAGTAGCACAGATACAGGGGGTAACTGTTTTAAATATAAACCTTCTTGCCAACTCTCTAAAACCGGTGGTCCTCCCCGGGGAAAAGATGAAGATTGTGGTGATTAAGGAAGGAAAGGACCCGGGCCAGGGCATCGGGTATCTGGACGACGGCACCATGGTGGTGGTTGATTCCGGTAAAAAGTTCGTAGGTGAAGAAGTAGAAGTTACCGTAACCAGTGTACTTCAGACACCAGCAGGAAGGATGATCTTTGCAAAGTACGAAAAATCCTGAAAAGGGCATAATGTATGTGGTAAGCACTCCTATCGGCAACCTTAAGGATGTGACCATACGGGCTCTGGAGGTTCTTGAAGATGCAGACTATATTGCATGTGAAGATACCAGAAGGACCCTGAAGCTGTTGAATACTTACGGGATAAAAAAGCCGCTTATTTCTTTTCATTCGAAGAGCAGACACCGGGCCAGGAAAAAAATAATTGATTTTATCCATAATGGGTGTACAATAGCAATGGTGGCAGACAGCGGTACTCCTCTGGTTTCGGACCCTGGGAGCAGACTGGTTCAGACTCTTATAGAGCAGGGATGCCGGGTGGTGCCCGTTCCCGGGCCGTCAGCGGTGCATTCTGCCCTGGTTGCTGCTGGTCTTCCTTTTTCGGGATATGTTTTTGCAGGTTTTCTATCCAGCAAGCGTTCCAGGAGAAAAAAGAGAATCAGGGAGCTCAGTGAGGCAAACAATATACTGGTATTTTTTGAATCGCCTCATCGGATAATCCAGTTCCTGGAAGACCTGCTGGAGGTACTGGGGAACAGGAAAGGGTGTGTGGCCAGAGAAATGACCAAAAAGTTCGAAACCTACTACAGGGGAAGCCTGGCGGAAATTCTGGAGGCGGTAAAAAGCGACGGCACCAGGGGAGAGTATACCGTGGTAGTAGATAACCGGTCCGGGGAGTAGCATTTACTTGACAAAACTGCAGGCAGGGTATATGCTTTTACTGGTAGTACTTGTTCTTAAGATTAAGTCGATTTATACCGATATATCTTATGTCTAAAGGAGTGAAGATCCATGACCATAGATAAAATTGGACCGCTCAATAAAATATTGAAGACCCAGAGTGATCTTAAGATAAAAAAGAGCCAGAAAACGAAGGGAAAGGACAGTGTGGAGCTGTCTGAACAGGCCAAAAAGATGGCCGAAATTTCCCAGGCTATAGACAAGGTAAAACAATCACCTGAAATTCGGAAGGATCTGACTCCGGAAAGGATCAAGGCCCTCAGGGAGAAGCTTAAGGACCCTGATGCATATCTCACCAAAGAAATAGCCGAGCAAATAGCAGATAAAGTGTTAGAGTCTTTTGGCATAAAATCCTCTGAATAAATGCTGATGTGAATATCTTTGAGTTTACCATTCCCACCAAGATCGAATTCGGTACAGACTCGTCCTCCAGGCTTGGACATTTTGTGTACAGGCTGGGAGGAAGGGCCATCATTGTTACAGAGAACCCCATAAGTCAGTCCGGAATTATTTCCAACATTGAAAATATCCTGAAAAGCAAGGGGATAGATGCGATCATTTATGACGGGGTTTTCCCCAATGCCGATTCACAGACCATCGATGAGGTGGCCCTTATAGCCAGAAAGTCCAGGGCCAATGTAGTGATAGGTATCGGAGGGATGCGCACCTGCAACGTTGCCAGGCTGGTTTCTTTTCTGTGCCGGAACCAGGGGGAAATAACAGATTTTATTCGTGGAAAAGAAGGCAGCGGGCAGAGGGCCACCTGCATAGAAATACCTACTACATTCAGGGAAGTCTACGCACTTACCGGTTCTGCTTTTCTTACCGATACATACGACCAGACCAACAAAGTAGTTGCTCTGAATGGCCTGGGTGCTGACATTTTTATAATTGATCCTGTGTTGATGTCAGGCCTTCCTCTGAAGACAGCCGTGTATACAGGCCTGGACATTCTTAGTCTGAGCATCGAAGGCTATATTTCCGCAAAGGTCAATCCTCTGGTGGAGCCGGTGCTTTTACGGGGAGTGGAAATTATCTACTACAACCTCGTACAGTTTATAAAAAATCCCCTTGATGTTGCCGTCAGGGAGAAGCTGTGCACGGCAGGTCTGTTTACTTCCATTGCCAACATCATAACCGGGTTCGGAATAGGTTATGCAGTTTCTATGGGAATGAACGGTAAAAACAGGGTATCCAAAGCTGTTGCCTCCTCTATTTTGCTTCCCCATGTGATGGGATACAATTTATCAGTGGCAGCATCCCGTTTTGCCAAAATAGCCAGGGTCATGGGCAGAGATGTAAAGGAGGTACCTGAAACCGATGCAGCTTTTATGGCTGTAGATGCGGTGAAGCAGTTCAAGCAGAACCTGGGAATTGAGCTTTCTCAGTCTTTGGGCCAGCTGGGTCTGCAGAAGGATGACCTGGCTGAGGCTGCAGAAGTGGCCGTGCACTTTGAGGACATTAACACCATCCCCAGAAAGGCCTCCTTTGAAAACCTGATGGAGGTCCTGGAAAAGGCATACTGAGGTGGTGGAATGCGCAAGGCCTGGAAATCCACTTTTTAAGTTATGAGTTGTCCTCCCACCCACAGAAGTCGGACAGATTCTTTTGGTATGCTCGCCCCTTCAACCAGCTCCTACCCAGTCTTGCCCGATGCATGACCATGGGGTGGATTTGCTTTTTTGGTTTACTATTAATATTGTCCCGAATTTTCTCTTTCAGGGGTTGAAATTCAATCGATAATAGCCTATGCTTTGTAAAGAAGAAGCTCCCTGTTGAATTGCAATTTGATTATGCAAAAGCGGTTTCGATATATTAATCTCGAATTGTACATCAATATTGAAGCTGCAGCCCCCTGATGAACTTTTTATCGCTTAGCTTTTTTATAAAATATCGTACAGGTTACCCGGGTGAGTATGGTACTGGTAGTCGATGACAATCTATGGAACAGGGAACTGGTATCAGTTATTTTAAAAAAAGCAGGTTTTAGCGTAATAGAAGCAGATACTGCAGAGCAGGGTATAGAAATTGCCAGAAGCAGGATGCCTGACCTGATAATCATGGATATCTTCCTTCCTTCCATGAGCGGCCTGGAAGCTGTGAAAATACTCAAATCAGATACATCAACAAAACATATTCCTGTTATTGCTCTTACTGCCAGGGCTATAAAAAGTGAGCTGGAGCAGGCCATTCAGGCAGGCTGTACAGGGCATATTACTAAACCTATAAACAAGAAAAAATTTCTAAAAGAGATACAACGTTTGATTGAATGATATTTTATTCCTGCACATTCATTTTGGCCGGGGCGGGCTGGAAGGTGGTGAGAGAGGTTGTTTTCTGAAAACTCTTCCATACTAATTGTTGATGATGATAAGTTTGCCAGGATGTTTTTTAGGGATGTAATAGGGGCTGCCAGGTACCGGGTGGATGAGGCTGAAAACGGCAGGGAAGCACTGGAAAAAATTAAAAACAATGTGTATGATGTGGTGATCACCGACCTCAGGATGGGGAAGGTGGGAGGCATTGACGTACTCAAAGCTGCCAGAGCACAGGTCTACGAGCCGGAAGTGCTGATTGTCACCGCCTACGGTACCATCGAGTCCGCGGTAGAAGCAGTTAAACAGGGGGCTTTTGATTTTATAACCAAACCGCTGAGTGCAAAAAAGGTCACCATTACTCTGCAGAGGGCCCTGGAAAAAAATAAACTTACCAAGGAAGTAAAACATCTCCGGCAGGAGCTGAAAGAGAAATTCGGGAATGACAGCATAATAGCCGAAAGCCCCAGCATGCGGAAGATAATGCACCTGGTGGACATGGTATCAGCTACCGACTCCACTGTACTTATCGAAGGGGAAAGCGGCACCGGCAAAGAGCTGGTGGCAAAGGCAATTCACTACAGAGGCAACCGTGCCGGAAAGCCCTTTCTGGCGGTGAACTGTGCTGCAGTTCCGGAGCCCCTGCTGGAAAGCGAGCTTTTCGGGCATGTCAAGGGGTCATTCAGTGGTGCTGTTGGAAATAAAAAGGGGATATTCAAGGAAGCAGACGGGGGGACGCTTCTGCTTGATGAAATAAGTGAGATGCCCAGGGCTTTACAGGTAAAACTTCTCAGAGTGCTCCAGGAGGGCGAAGTAAGAATGGTCGGAAGCAACATACCCGGAGCTGTAAATGTACGGATTATTGCTTCTTCCAACCGGAATATACCCGGACTGGTCCAGGAAGGATTATTTAGAGAAGACCTTTATTACCGGCTTAATGTTATACCCATATCCATTCCTCCATTACGGGAAAGAAAGAAGGATATTGTACCTCTTGCCAATTTTTTTCTGAGAAAATACTGCACCAAATTAAACAGACCGGTAAAACAGCTTTCACCGGAAGTGCTTGAAAGGATACTGAATTGTGAATGGCCGGGCAATATAAGGG
>JBMCUI010000140.1:0-6334 GCA_048622675.1 Spirochaetota bacterium
GGCAATACCCTGATATGCGAAGGAACCACCGGAAGAATTTTTGAGGTCACCGGCTGCGGGGACCTGGTATGGGAATTTGTTAATTATTTTCCATATTATGAAGCTTCTCCCATCCATTCCAGGAGCTGCCCGGTGTATTCTGCTTACAGGTATGGAATGGATTATCCGGGGCTTGAGAGGTTGAAAAGATAATGTTGTTTTTACAGTACCAGTTATGTCAGTTTTATACAAATACATCCAGGAGGAGAATATGGCTTACATAAGAGAGCTGACCAGAGATGTCGAGGTCCATGATCCATCAAAAGCTTATGAGGGCTATACTCTGTTTGCACCTATGTTCGGGAATATAGCCTGGCTGGTGGATATGAATGGTAAAGTAGTGCACTACTGGGAATTCAAAAACATTACTACCAATCATGCCAGGCTCACACCAAGGGGAACCATTCTGTGGCCGGGCAGAGGGCCTGAAGCCATTCAAGAGCTGGCTTCCAACTGTACTGAGCTGGTAGAAAAGGACTGGGAAGGCAACGAGGTATGGAGGTACGATGACCAGTACCTGAACCATGATTTTCTTGTCCTGGATAACGGGAACCTCCTTTTGCTCAGGTACACTGATATGCCGGATGAACTGCAGAAGAAAGTAAAGGGAGGTATACCTGGTACAGAGATAGATGGAAAAATATATGGAATTTCTCTTCATGAAATTACCAGGGACAAGCAGGTTGTGTGGGAATGGAATAATTACCAGCACCTGGACCCGGAAAAGGATATGGCTGACTGTCTGGACCCCAGATATACATGGGGCTATTCCAACTCTATAGATGTTTTTCCCAATGGAGATGTGCTTATTTCTATGAGACATTTCAACACACTTGCCCGTATCGATAAAAAAACAGGTGAGATTACCTGGAGATGGGGCCCTGAACACCTGCTGGGTCACCAGCACAGTGTTTCTGTGCTGGAAAACGGCAATATACTTTGTTTTGATAATGGTCTGCACAGAAAATGGATGAACCCGGGGGACCCCATCGAGATAGGCACTGCTTTTGAAGCTTCCAGGGTTATTGAAATTGATATGAACACCGGTGAAATTGTGTGGGAATACATTGATCCCCAGCACCTGATGTATACCAATATTTGTGGAAGTGCAGAAAGGCTTGCCAACGGCAATACCCTGTTATGTGAATCCAAAAGGGGGGTGTTTTACGAAGTTACCCCGGAAAAAGAAATTGTGTGGAAGTACCGATCACCCTTTGTTGTGCCCAGACCTGCATACTTCGGGTGGGTGGAAAGCAAGCTGGTGTTCCAGGCACACCGGTATGGGACCGGGTTTAAAGGGTTTGAAGGAAAGACGCTGGACCCGGATAACTTCGAATGGGTAATACGAAGAAAGCCCAAGGAAGCACGGGAGGAGGAAGAGAAGATCAAGCAGCGCCTTTCCAGGCTGGGCTACTAAACCCTGAAAGAAAATAGTTTTTGATTCAGGTTGTTGAATACACCATATTCACGAGAGAAAAACCTCCAGTGTCCCGGGTAGTTGCAAAAAATGACAGGGAAAGGGTTTCTGACCCGGTCCTTAAAGGCAAGGTTACACCAGTATGAGGAACGTAATGCTGGCACAGCCAATCAGAATACATTCAAAGATTGCTCCCAACAGGATTGTCTATCATCCTATGGAATGCAACGATGCAGATGAAAGGGGTGACCCTTCCAGTATGACTCTGGAAAGGTACCGCAGGTTTGCTGAGGGCGGCCCCGGTATTATATTTGTTGAAAGCTGCAAGGTGACCAAAAAAAGCCATGGGAGAATCAGGGACCTGGGAGCAGAAAGCCAAAATGCAGGGGGGCTGAAAAAACTGGTGAAGGCCATCAGGGAAGTGAATCCTGATGTATTGGTACTGTTCCAGATTTCTCATGATGGGCGCCGGTCAGGAGCATTTTCTCAGGTGGTATCGGTTTATCCAACGGGTGACCATTCGGTCCATGTTCTATCCACTGATGAGCTTGTTGAAATCGAGGACATGTTTGCTGAAGCTGCCCGGGTGGTAGAGGAGGCAGGCGGGGATGGGATAGATGTGAAAAGCTGCAACGGGTACCTCGTTTCAGAGATGCTGAGGCCTGCTAACAACCGTTCGGACGGCTACGGGGGGAGCTTTGAGGACAGGACCAGGTTTTTCAGGGAAACAGTGGAAAAAATTAAAAAAAAGGTAAGTTCTTCATTTATCCTGGGGGCACGGATATCCAGAGAGGTAATTCCGGGTGGTATAGGAAGCTCAGGCAGCGATGGAAGCGAAGAGGCAGCTTCTGAGCTGCTGGGTTTTGCCAAAATGATGGAAAGGCGGGGTATGCACTACGTGAGTGTTCATGTGAGCAATGCCTCCTACTTTGCAGAAAAATGGGTCCAGATGCCCACAGATAAAAACCCCCAGGATGTATTCGTCCATTTTCGACTGACTGATATGGTCAAGAATACGGTTCACTTACCGGTTATGGGAGCAGGGTACAGCTACCTGAAAAACGGCAACAATAAGCTGCCGGGAGACGACCCATCCAGAAAAAGTTTTATGTATTGGGCTGAAAAAAACCTGAGAGAAGGAAAAACAGACATGGTTGGGGTGGGGAGGCAGTCTCTGGCAGACCCCCATTTTGCCAGAAAAATGCTTGAGGGGAAAGATTCCGAGATTAATTTCTGCAGGACCTGCCAGGGATGTTTTAAACTGGTAACCTACCAGAAAAAAGGAGGTTGTACTGTTTATCACAGACGGTACAGAAAACTGTTAAAGCAGCTTAACAGAGAATTAAAAAATGGCCAGAACTGGAGTTTTTGAGCAAAGACCAGTTATACATATTTCATCAATATTATCTGGAAATAATTAATACGAAAGGAAATACCATGAAGAATGTCATTCTGATAACACTTGATGCAATGAGAAAGGATGTTTTTGGATGTTACGGAGCTAAAACTTCATGTATTCCATTTCTTGATTCTTTGCAGGAAAATTGCATAAGGTTTTCAAATGCATTTTCCACCGGACCTTATACCCAGGCCTCGTTTCCGGGGGTCCTTACCTCATCATATTACCTTGAATATGGAAAACAGAAGAGACTTCCATCCCAGAAAACCTTGATATCAGAAGTGCTTAAGTCCAAAGGTATTACCACTGCAGCTTTTCATTCCAACCCTTATTTGAGTGCTTTTTTCGGTTACAATCGGGGCTGGGATGTTTTTTACGATTCCATGGAGGACGAGGTAAGTGATGTTTATCCCTTTATAAGGGGCAACCACATAAATAATAAAGTAGCAGGCTGGCTCGGAAGTCATGTGAAGGCAAATAACTCCAGTCCGTTTTTCCTGTGGGTCCATTATATGGACATCCACGAGCCCTATGTACCGGAAAAGGAGTACCTCCAGCAGGTAGACTCTTCCATTGATATAGATAAACAGAAAATGCTGGCCCTGTTCAAGGATGTTCTGCTGAAGAGAGATGTATCCAATAAACAGACAGTTGACCTATTAAGAAAACTGTACAATGCAAAGGTACTGGAAGTCGACTACTACCTGAAGGAAATATTCCAAACTTTTAAAAACAGCGGAATACTTGAAGATTCTGTAATTATTATCGGCTCGGACCACGGTGATGAGTTTGATGAACATGGAGGGCTTTCTCATGACGGAAAAATGTATTCCGAGCTGGTAGGGGTGCCGCTATTTATCTTTGAGCAGGGCAGGGAGAATGCCGAAGTATACCAGCCAGCGGTAAGTAATATTGATATAGCTCCCACTATTGCCAGTTTATTCGGGATAGAGAATGTAGAAAGCTTTAAGGGAAGTTCCCTTTTACCCTTAGAAGGGTATTCCCCAAAAGCCTGCTGTGGGGAAGGTATGAATAAAAGGGGCAACAAGGAGAAGGAAACTGACAGGCCCATTTATTATTACCTGGAAGAGAATATGAAAACCATTTTTGATCAGGGGAAGGAGTACTGGGAATTGTATGACCTGCAGCAGGACCCGGAAGAATCCAATAACATTGTCGAGTCGTCCCCGAAAGCGGAACAGTTAAAGGGAAAACTGAAAAATTGGATTTCTTCTCATACCAGGACCTAGATGCATTACTAAAAATATAAATTGGGGGTTGAAATGCTTGATAAACAAAGGGTCCAACAACTGCAGGAAAAAATTAAAAAATCAACGGATACAGTCTTCCCAGGGCATTTACCATTGATGAGGGAGACGCTTTCGAAGAGATAGATGCTTTTCTAAACCGGTACTCTAGAGAATGGGGGGTGGATCTTGACTGGGGAAGGAACGAGGATGTACTCGAGGCTGCAGGCTACCAGCTGGGATCGGAAGTAAATGTTAATTATTTGAATAAAAGGAACCAGGAAGAAATAAAGCGAACAGGATTTGATCTGGACAAGTTCCCGTTCGAAGCAGAATCATATGTGGGCAACCATCTTATGAAGACTGTGGTATTAAATTCCTATATTGAGGAAAACAGGGTTAAGGCGATTGTTCAGGGTCTCAGGTGGGATGAACAGGCAGCCAGAAAAAATGATGTGTACGTTGAGGAAAAAGAAGGGGCGTATTTGGTACCGGCCCACACCAGGTATAGACCCATACTTCACTTTTCCGAGAGGGATATCTGGGATACCACACTGCATTTCCAGATACCTTTCTGCCCTCTGTATAAACAGGGCTACAGGTCACTTGGGGCCAAGACCACCAGTGTAAAAACCTCAGATGTAACTGCCTGGGAGCAGGACCTGGAAAACACAGAAGAAAGGGCAGGCAGACGCCAGGACAAGGAGAAAACAATGGATAGGCTGAGAAAGCTTGGGTACATGTAAGATTTTGCTCATGCTGACATTTGCACCAGAACTGTCGCCTATTACGAGGGAAGGAGAAGTTTATGCTCAAAGCAGTACAGGTGGGGATCGATGGCCTTAATCCTGGTCTGGTAGACCTGTGGATTGATCATCTTCCCAATTTCAAAAAAATGCACCGCCAGGGGATATGGGGAGAGCTTGACAGCACCATTCCACCTTCAAACATTGTTGCCTGGACCGCCACTCAGAGCGGCAGAAATCCAGGGGCTTTTGGGTTCTGGGACAGCTTCTACCAGGAGAAGGTTCCAGGGAAAAAGAACGCTGTCAGCTCTGAAGTTATTGACCAAAGGGTAGACTGTCTGTACCGGATACTCCCCCGAATAGGGAAAAAGGTGGCACTGGTTAATGTACCAGGCACCCGGCCTCCTCCCGGTATTCCAGGTGGGTACTGTGTAAGTGGACCAGGCGGCAATGGAGCTGATCAGAGGTATGTCTGGCCACAAGGACTTGAAAAAGAAGTACAAGGGCTGGTTGGGAACTACATCCATCATTTACCCGAAGCTTCCCAGCAGATGGATAAAATAGACAGAGATAAAGTGCTTGAGAAAATATATACAATGGACCAGCAGCGCTTTCAGCTGGCAAGCTACTTCATTAACCAGAAGAAGTGTGATTATGTTCTGGTGGTTGCAAATGGGATGCAATTTGTAGGTGATATATTTATGAGGAGCTTTGACCACCGACACCGATTTTATAAAAACGATCCTGAGCACCAGAACACGATCCTGGATTATTACAGGTGGGTTGACGATAGAATAGGAGAGCTGTGTGATATGCTTGATCAGGACACCGTTCTTCTGGTACACAGTGTGTACGCCAGCCAGTCTCTCATGGGAGCAGTAAATCTCAATGAGTGGTTGATACAAAACGGGTATTTAAAACTTTTTTCTTACCCTTCTGTTCCCTCTGCTTTCAGTGAACTCAGTGTGGATTGGAAAAACACTGTGTGCTGGTCTGCTGGTTCCTGGGGGCAAATTTATGTGAATTTAAAAGGAAGACAGCCTCTGGGAATTGTTGGACCTGACAGATATCAAGTCCTTGTGGAAGAAATTATATCTGGAGTTGAGGAAATCACCGATGAAAATGGTACCAAATTAAACACCAGGATATATACCGGGGATGAGAACTTCTCTGGAGATTGGAAAGATTATGGGCCGGATATAATAGTCAATTTTGATAGCTGGAGATGGAAAACCAGCGATTCTGTGGATTATGGTCAAGGTAACCTTCATAGTTTTGGTTCTCTGAAAAAATATGGTGGTGAAGGGCATGGTCAAAAGGGGTATTTTTGTATATACGGCCCTGATGTACCAGAGAACGGAAAACTCGAGGGCACTTCAGTTATGCATCTTGCGCCAACTATTATGAACATGGTGAGACTGGAGCCTCCCCATTATATGGAAAAATCTTCTATATTCCAGGTACTGCACACGCCGGGAATGGAAAA
>JBMCUI010000141.1:0-6297 GCA_048622675.1 Spirochaetota bacterium
GGTCCTGGGTGTCCTGAAGAATAGGCATCAGCGACTCAGGGGTAAGCTGGTACTTCTGAAAGATTTTCTCCATGGCTTCGGAATAAGGTTTTTCTTCTTCTGAAACCCCCTGCTGCTGTTGTGCTTGCTTTTTACTGGCCATTATGCTCCACCTTTTGTATTGGTTATGGTTGTGTTACTGCAACCGCTTTGTTTAAAACTGCACTGCTGCCCTTCAGAGGGAGGCTTCACTGCTGGGTTATACGTTCTCCTTTTTGAAGGGCTACTTTAAATCTTTCATAGCTTTCCCTGCGTTTTTTGGTAGTAATTTCCTCGATGGACTGAAACTTTATACAACCGGTTATACATGCCTCAGCACATGCAGGCTCCTGCCCCTCCTTGAGCCTTTCATAACATAAATCGCACTTTATCAGGCTCTTCCCGTCCGGACCTCTTTTAATCACTCCAAAGGGGCACACCAGAATGCAGGCATGACAGCCTATACATTTGCTCTGATCCAGAATAACCGGGCTGTCCGGTGCAGGCCGCTCAATTGCCCCTGACGGGCAGACAGTTACACAGGGCGCGTCCTCGCAGTGCCTGCAGTGAATGGGCAGAGTGGTTTCCTCCACCTGCTGAAGTATCATGTTTGAATAAGGTCTGTTTTGTTCATATATGGCCTTCTCCAGCTGTTTTGTTTGGGAATGAGCTATCGCGCATGCCAGTTCGCAGGAGTGACAGGACATGCACTTCTGGGCTTCGACCACAATTATTTTATCCATTTATACACCTCCCCCGTTAGCAGCGATGGGCTCAACAGCCTGTTCGTACATCAGCGGCTTCAGCTTCAGAGCCTCCCTCTTTTTGTCGATATGTCTTATCATCTTATGCGCAGCTTCAACCGGATCAACCTCAAAGGCCCATTTTCCTCCCACTTCCTGTTCTATTTCACTGGTAAGGTAATTGTAGAGGTTCTTGCTTCCCATCATGGGGAGGGGATGTCCGATCATGGTATACACCCCTGATGCTACAAAATACATACCAATTGAAACGGCCTTCTCTGACATCCATTCAGGAGCAGCCCCTGCAACAGGCAAATCTGATATGTCTTCTCCCAGACCCCCTTCTGAGACTACATTGGTGAGCACCCTCAGAATCCTACTGTTGTCCACACAGGAGCCAAGATGCAGCACAGGTGGTATACCCACTGCCTGGCATATTTCCTGCAGCCCTTTTCCGGCATATTTGAAGGCGCTCTCCGGCCTGAGGAGTCCGTGCTTGCCGCAGCTTATGGCATTGCAGCCTGTAGTTACCACCAGCACATCGTTCTTGATAAGCTCCTTTACCATTTCAATATGCCCGTACTCATACTCAATATTGGGATTGGAACATCCAATCACCCCGGCTGCCCCCCGGAGCCTTCCTTCTATCACAGCATTGTTCAGGGGCCGGTACGTTGCACGGTATTTTCCGCCCAGGAAACGGAATACCGATTCTGTGGTAAATCCGGCAATCAATTTTTCGGTATGGTCAGGGATGTATACCTCTTCTGACCCTCTGTTTGAAAAATTATCGATAGCTGTTTCAATGATCTGGGTGGCGATTTCCACCGCTCTGTCTTCATGAAACTCTATATGGGTAACACCAGGCATTACTGCTTTGGGAGAGGTGGTCACCAGTTTGGTGTGAAAGCATTTGGAAACATAGTCCACTCCCGGATAGATGCACTGTACATCCACCAGCATCAGCTCTACTGCCCCGGTCATCAGGGCCAGCTCCTGCTGCAGTACACTTCCTGCCACAGGGATGCCGTGCCTCATAAGAATCTCATTTGCGGTACAGCAAATCCCCCCGAGATTGATCCCTTTAGCCCCCTTTTTCTTTGCTTTTTCTATCAGTTTTTTATCGGTAGATACCGCAGCTATAATGTCCGACAGGGTGGGCTCGTGGCCGTGCACTATAATATTTACATAGTCCTTGTCAATAACTCCCAGGTTTGCAGTTGCCTTCAATGGATTGGGAACGCTGAAAAGTACATCCGACAGCTCTGTGGCTATCATGGACCCACCCCAGCCATCCGCAAGTGCTGACCGCATAGCGTGTCGCATGATGTTTTTATAGTCTGTGTCAACCCCTATATGGGTGCGGTGCATTATTTCAACAATTTCCCTGTCAATCGCCCTGGGCATGATCCCCCGCTCCTGCCACAGCTTTACCCTGGCCGGAGGAGCACTGGCAGCCATCTTTATCTCACCTTCCTGCTGGCCGAATTCTTTCAAAGCAGCCACAGCTACCTCTTCTGCTATCTCCCTGATATCCCTGCTGTCTGTTTTTATGCCATACAATTCAGCTATGGCTTTTAACTTCTCCTCGTTTTTTATTTTGTAATCGGAGTTCTCATCTCTGGCAGCCATCATCAGGGTATGGGCTATGTCCCTTCCGTGGTCAGAGTGTGCAGCTGCTCCCCCTGCTATCATCCGGGCAATGTTCCTGGCAGCAATAGTATCCGCGTTGGCCCCGCATACTCCATACTGAGGCCCTTCTCCAAAAGGGTCTATCCTGCAGGGACCCATGCTGCAGTTTTTACAGCACAGTCCCATAGACCCAAAACCGCATTGAGGCTGCATCATTTCAAACCTATCCCATACAGTGGCTACATGCTTCTCATTAGCCCTTTTAAGCATCTGTTTGGATGCTGTATCAGCATATTTTAACTCTTTTGCCATTGCTTCCTACCTCCGTCATTGGTATTGAGAATATTTATTACATGTGTTAATTCATTCGGTTATTACACATCTCCGGTGCCTATTAATCAATGAGTCTCATGGTAATCATCACTTATGCTGTTTATTATTTTTCTTATTTGCTCCAGTGAATCATCGTCTGTATTAATATCCATTGGAAGAATATTGCCCAGGCTTATACCAGCGATTATATCCGAATATTCGATAAATCCAATGATATTCATCTTCTCCACCTGCTGCTTTACAAATTCCTTCTGTGCTTGATTGTATATCTTGTTGGCAATAACATGTACATTTTTGATATGTAAATCCTCGGACAACTTATTTATTCTGTGGGCCGTTGCTATGCTGGTTTTGTTTGGCTCCACCACCACCATCATATGGTCTACCCCTATGGCAGTGCCCCTTCCCAGATGCTCTATTCCTGCTTCCATGTCCATAATTACCCACTCTTTTCTTGACAGCATCATGTGAGAAAGAAGGCTCTTCAAAAACGCATTCTCTGGACAGCTGCAGCCTCCCCCTCCTTTTATGGTTGTACCCATTACTATCAGTTTTATTCCATTAGAGCTCACACAGTATTTATCCGGTATGTCTTCCACCCGAGGGTTCATCTTAAAAAGAGGAGCGCCCTGACCGGAGGGGACACCCGTCCTCTCTGAGATAAGTTCCTTCAGCTCAATTATAGGTGTTATTTTTCTATCTTCGGGGATTCCAAGAATTGCAGCCAGATTCATGTCCGGGTCTGCATCAACCAGCAGTACACTGTCTTTTTTGTCTCTGATTACCCTTGCCATTAATGCAGTAATTGTGGATTTTCCTGTTCCCCCTTTGCCGGTAATAGCAATCTTCATAATCTACCTGCGTATCCGCAAATTACGGCTTTTTTAATAATGCCCTTTTCGTTTAAATCACGAAGTGATGCCCCTAAAAAATTGACCGCTGAATGTGTGTGACCAGGATTTTCTTTGCTAAATGACAAGAAGCACAGTGGCAACAGCTTGGGGAGCCCTTTACCGATCATTGTCAATAACCATTATTGCATTAGGTATAAAAGAAAGCAAAATTTATAAGCTGAAGTTATGCCTGTCTAAGGCAGAATGATATTATATAATAATGTACCGGTGCTCCCTTCGGCAAGTACATTCCGTGTAATTAAATATTTTATTCTGTAATTTTATTGAATAATTATTGTTTAGTAATGATTACAAACATAAATTAGTATTAAATCAATGTTTAGTAAAGGAAAATATATTGCTATTCCTTTCTGTATGATTTCATATCGTTATGCTCCTTTCATTTTAAATATTTGTGAGTAGTATATAGTTTTAAGGCGTGCATTTACATAAAGAGGGCTCAATTTGATTCAGGCCTGTTTACTCAATGCAGAGCTTTCTGTGAACCTTTATTTAGTAGTATGAATCTGATTTGCCTGAAGGTCCTTTAGTATCAAAAAGCTCAGGGGTTGTTTCGGGTCTAATTAATTTCAGTTTTCCTTCAACAAGGTATGCTTTTCCATTTTCTATTTTATCTTTAAGATTGCCCCGATGTATAATACTTTTTACTTCCGTAACATCCTCTGCTACACCCGTAAGAGTGTGTTTATCATTGTCCTTGACAAAAATCAGGAACATCAGTTTACCTCCGCCTTTTACCTCGAATACATAGTTCTGTTTTTTATAAAATTATCGACCCTCATTCGAGTTTACTGAAAACAACCTTATAGGATTTTTATGGAGTACATGCCTGAACCAATTAAGTACCATAAAAGGGTCTATTCCTCCAGATAGTCACGAAGCTTTTTGCTTCTGGTGGGATGCTTCAACCTCCTGAGTGCTTTAGCTTCAATCTGCCTTATCCTCTCTCTGGTCACATTAAATACGTAGCCCACCTCTTCCAGAGTATGAGAATACCCATCATCGAGACCAAACCGCATTCTTAATACCTTTTGTTCTTTTTCAGGCAGTGTGTCCAGTACTTCATTTATAAGTTCCTGCAAAAGAGTATAGGAGGTTTTTGTAGCAGGATTATCAGATTCTCTGTCTTCAATAAAATCACCCAGCAGAGTTTCTTCATCATCGCCTATAGGAGTTTCCAGAGAAATGGGATCTCTGGCAACACTCCTTATGCCCTTTACCCTGCTGGCGCTCCATCCAAGTCTTTCAGCTATTTCTTCTGTGGTTGGCTCCCTTCCGTACATCTGCATAAGCTGTCTGGACTCCTTGATAACCTTGTTTATCTGTTCGATCATGTGCACAGGTATTCTTATGGTCCGGGCTTGATCAGAAATTGACCTGGTGATTGCCTGACGAATCCACCAGGTAGCATATGTGCTGAATTTGTAGCCTTTTTTATACTCAAACTTCTCTACTGCTCTGATCAGTCCTATATTTCCTTCCTGCACAAGGTCAAAAAAATGAAGCCCTCTGTTGGTATATTTTTTGGCTATACTCACGACCAGTCTTAGGTTTGCACGAACCAGCTTTTCTTTGGCCCTGTAAACTATGTCTCTCCCCTTCTTGATCTCCCTGTACAGTCTTTTTACCTCTTTAATCGATTCCCCTGTTTCTTTCTCAATTGTCTTCAACCTTTTTTCAACTCTTCTTATATTTTCGTATATTTCTTTTATCTGTTCCGCATATGGAAAATATTTCTTTTTAATTTTCTCTATTCCTTTTCCCCTGTGTATTCTTTTGTTTATGTTTTTGATTTCATCAACAGACATTCCGGTTTTTGCTTCAATATTTTCAAAATGGTTCTCTATTTCTATAATATTGTGATAATAAACTTCTATCTTATTAATAATTCTCCTTATTTCCTGTTTATTGATGTTGGCCCTTTTAAGAACTTTATATATTTCATTTCTGGTTTTTTGCTGGTCTGTATTTTCGATCAGATCGATCTGTTTATCCTGCAGCACCTTTTCCAGGTTGTGCAATTTCCTTTTTAACTTCCTTCTATCTTCTGCAGAAACATTATAAAACTTATGGTAATCCAGGAGATTCTGTACATCCAGCTTCTTATTTTTAATCCTTTTTACTGTATTCCTTATTTCCCTGATAAATATTTTTGAATTAAACAGCACATTCTCCACAATTGTCTCACCTTTTTCTATCTCCCTTGCCAGTCTTACTTCCTCATCAGCTGACAACAGGTTCACCTTTCCAATTTCTTTTAAATAAAGTCTAATAGGATCTTCAGCATGGGGAAGATGGGAATAGTTTATCATCTTTTTATCTATATTTACTTCTTTCCCCCCTTCTTCTTTCAACATCTGCTCATCCTCAGGTTCTCTGGATGTGTGGGGGTCATACTCTAATCTTTCCACTATACTTATATTTTCCCTGGAAAGGAGCACAAACAACTCATCGATTTTATCAGAACTTACCAGATGCTGGGGAAGGATATCATTCATCTGGTCATAGGTGATTGAATAATTCTGATTACGGGCTACTTTAAGGAGTTTCTCAACTTCAGGTAAATTTTTCATCTCGTACACTTTAAACTCCTCCTGTTGAAATTGGGATAATTAAATATTATATCCTTGATTTACTTGTCCTCAATTGTTTAACCT
>JBMCUI010000142.1:0-6184 GCA_048622675.1 Spirochaetota bacterium
CCTCAGAGCGAATCGTTTTTGGAGGTGTGAGGTGATGCTGTAGCAAAAGGAAAATTAGAGTGGCAGGGGAAAGATGAAAAACTACGGAAACGGTCCTTCCACCGGTATAGACCAGACTGCAGCAGGTAAAATTACTACAGGGTTTAGGCCGGAAGACCTGAAAATTACCCGGAGGGAAAAGCAGGTGCTGAGAGGGCTTGCGGAGAGGGTAGCTGAGCTTGCCGGCTCGCCGCCGATGAGTGAAAAGCGGAGTCTGTGGAAGCGCCACAACATGCTGGAGCGAACCAGACCGGTTGTGTTCTGTGATCCTGAAAACGGCTGGAACGAAATAATAACAGAGGCACAGATGCAGTGCAAACAGGGCAGCATCGCCCGCAGATGGGAGATGGACCTCAGGAAAGAAATTTTCTGGGGGGAGGAAATGGGCGATGACAGGCCGGTTGAGCCTTTCTTTGATGTGCCTTACACGGTCAGCCCCGATGACTGGGGGCTGAAGGCCACCTACCACCGGACAGAAGAGCTGGGCTCTTGTGTGTGGGACAATCCGGTAAAAGACTACACAACTGATTTAAAAAAGCTCCACTCCCCTTGGTTTGAGATCGACTGGGAAACTACCAATGGCTGACTGGAGCTGGCCCAGCAGTTATTTGGAGACCTGCTGAAGGTAAGGTCCAAGGGCACCTGGTGGTGGACTCTGGGTATTACGTTTTATGCAGCTGCTCTCAGGGGGCTTGCCAATATCTTCTATGATTTTATAGACCATCCCCTGGAGCTAAAGCAGCTTTTTTCAATAATTGCCGAAGGGAATCTGGACAAGCTCCAATACCTGGAGGATAACAATCTGCTCAGCCTGAACAATGCCGGCACCTATGTGGGGTCAGGGGGCTTCGGGTACACCGACGAGCTTCCTCAGCCCGATTTCAACGGGAAGGTGCGGACCATGGACATGTGGGGGTTTGCCGAAAGCCAGGAAACAGTTAATGTTTCGCCTGACATGTACCGGGAGTTTATCTTTCCCTACGAAAAATTGATAATGGAGCGCTTCGGTCTGAACTGCTATGGCTGCTGCGAGCCTGTTCATTCCAGGTGGGAGGTTGTTAAAAACCATCCCCGTCTCCGGAGGGTATCCTGCTCTCCGTGGGTTGATATCCCGGAAATGGCTGAGTACCTGCAGGACAACTACATCTTTTCCATGAAACCCAACCCTGCAGCAATTTCCACACCCTGCATTAATAAACAGGCCGTCCAGGAGCAAATGCGAAATGCACTGGAAGCAACCCGGGGATGTATTGTTGAGATAATTATGAAGGACAACCATACTATAGGCCAAAGGCCGGAAAATGTGGTGGAGTGGTGCAGGATAGCCCGCCGGGAGGCAGAAAACATTTCCCTGAACTCACCGAAGCTTTAGAAGCAGAACAGCCGGTTCTGAATATTGTGCTGTTAAGTATTTTGGGAAAACAGAGATTTGGACAGTATTGGCTGGGGAATTTGAACATATTGCTGCGGGGCTATGGTGACTGATTTCACACCAGTAAATACCAAAAGACCCTTGTCTCATATTACAACAGAACCTATAATTAAAATTAAAGCATAGAATCAATGAATTTCCGGGGAGGAAGGTATGCCGTATACAGCATGTGAAACTCGATATGATTCCATGAAGTACAACCGCTGCGGCAGAAGCGGCCTGCTGCTGCCTGCCCTTTCACTTGGGTTGTGGAACAACTTTGGAGGAGACTTTGTTTTTGAAAATGCCAGGGCTATGATTCGCAAAGCCTTCGACCTGGGTATTACTCATTTTGACCTGGCCAACAACTATGGTCCTCCATACGGTTCGGCAGAAGAAACCTTCGGCAGGATTCTGGCCAAGGACCTGAAGCCGTATCGGGACGAGATTGTTGTTTCGACCAAGGCAGGCTATGATATGTGGCCGGGACCATACGGCAACTGGGGTCCGCGGAAATACCTTCTGGCAAGCCTTGACCAGAGCCTCCACCGAATGGGCATGGAATACGTGGACATATTCTACTCCCACCGGTTTGATCCGCACACTCCACTGGAGGAGACCATGGGAGCCCTTGCCACAGCGGTAGGGCAGGGCAAGGCCCTGTATGTGGGGATTTCTTCATATTCTGCAAAAAAGACCAGGGAGGCACAGCAGATCCTGCAGGATATGGGCATCAGGTGCTTGATTCACCAGCCTTCCTACTCCATGCTGAACAGGTGGATCGAAGACGGGCTTCTAGATGAGCTGGAGAGGCTGGGTATGGGGTGTATCGCATTTTCTCCTCTTGCTCAGGGCCTTTTGACCGCCAAATACCTGGATGGAATTCCTGAAGATTCCCGTGCAAAGACTGCCAGTCAATTTTTCGATACCAAAAAGTTTCTAACCGAGGAGAACCTCAACCGGGTCCGGAATCTCAACCGGATCGCTGGACGGCGCGGACAGACTCTGCCCCAGCTGGCCCTGGCATGGTGCCTGCGCGACCCCAGGGTCACCTCCGTGCTGATAGGTGCGAGCAGACCTTCCCAGATCGAGGAGAATGCAGGTGCTTTGGACAACCTGGAGTTTTCCGATGAAGAGCTTAAAGAGATTGATAAGTATGCCCGGGAGGGAGGGGTAAACCTGTGGGCAGAATCAAGCAATGCAGGCTGAGGTTCTTATTTGTGTCCCAATAATCGATAATCAAATAAGTCTCTCATCAATTCAAAATGCTTGTCTATCGAAAATAAAACCAGGTTATTTTCAATAACATTTTGAAGTACTATTAAATCGGGTATTCCTACCTTATTGATTCCGTTTTTTAAATTCTTCACCTGCATTTGAATGATCATTTCCCAGTTTATTTTAATTTCGATTTTTTCTATTGATTCTAACGATTCAATTAATTCATATTTTTCTTTAATCTGCAGATAAGGTATTAATTCAGCAAGGATCAAGTCATTTATACATACTTGATTATTTTCAATTAGCTCATTTAAAATTGTAAACCCTTGTGACCTGAAATATTCTATCCATATTGTTGTATCTACCAATATTTTACTCATCTTTTCCTTAATTGATTGAGATCTATGTCTAGGTCAATTTTTCCATGATATTTCATCAATTTATTTCTTTTTTCCTGTTTTATTATATTTTCTAATGCGTATTTTATTAATTCAGTTTTAGTTTTCGCTTGTGTTATATCCATTGCTTTATTTATCAATTCTTCGGGTAGATCCAGTGTGGTTCTCATAATATTCTCCTGTTCTATATGATTATATCTAATTAATTGTATGCTTATTTATATGCATTGTCAAGTAATATATTATGTATTCTTAATTATGGGCAAGAAAGAAAGGGATGTTGTCAGGGTTGAGTTTTTCGTTGTACCGACGAATTTCAAAGTGGAGGTGAGGTCCGGTAGTTCTACCGGTGGAGCCTACTGTACCAATGATCTCTCCTGTTTCAACATGCTGGGGTTTTTCCACATATATCTCATCCAGGTGACCGTACAGGGTATAGTAGCCGATCTGGTGCTTAATTATTACTGTATTTCCGTACCCATCGGCTTTATCTGCATATACCACATTGCCCCTTCTGGAGGCCCGAGCGGCCTTCCCTCTGGTGGTAGCTATGTCTATGCCTCCGTGAAAGGCCGTTTCGTTTACGAAAGGGTCCTCCCTTAAGCCGAATCCTGATGTTTTAATTCCGGTAAGAGGGGCATGAAACACTACTCCCCTGAGATAACTGCGCTCCAGGAATGAGAGTTTTCTTTCAGGCAAAAAGTAAAGCTTATTGCCTTCATTAAGGGGGTCAGAGACTTCAAGAATATTTTCTTCTTTTATAGAATATTCTTCTGACAGCTCCTGTTTTTGGTTTTTATCCGAATCAAAAAAAATACCCAGGGTATCAGGCAGAAATATCTTTTTTCCTTTTATCATCCCTATGAAGTCTATACGATTGAGGGTGGCAATGGTATCAATATTAAGGGAAGTCTTTGCAATTATGGTCCATATATCCTCACCTGGTTTAAGCTGGTATTCATAGATAACCGGCTGCTGGTACCTGAGTTTTGTATCATCTGCAATCATTCTGTTCCTGGACGAAGTGGTGGATGTATAAAGTGCATAAAAGTTTGGGTCGGTATGATTAAGATTGATCACAGAGATAATTTCAGGATAAACCCGACTGCATACCATAAATAAAAGCATGTGTATAAGAATAACTTTCATAGGTATATTATATTTCCAAATTCATCTGCTGTGCAATTAAAAACCTTGAGGTGCAATTGTCTTTATTAAATATCTGATTAAATTTAAAAGATGTACCATCGTCAAATCGTAGTAATAATATTCAGAGAGGAGTAAAACATGGCCGAAAAAAGCAAGGTTTATTTTATTCAGGTAGAAGAGAAGGAAGACCCATCCCGCACAGCGAAGAAGTTGAAGTACCTTTACGACCGGTGTGGGGCTAAGGGGTTCTTTGCAAAGAATGATTTTGTTGCGGTCAAGACCCATTTTGGAGATACAGACAACACCACCTATATAAATCCTGTGCTGGTAAAATCGGTAATAAATAAGTTGAAATCCGAAGGGGCGGCTGTTTTCCTTACTGAGACTTCCACCCTGTACAGGGGAAAAAGGGCAAATGCTATAGATCATATAACCCTGGCATATGAGCATGGGTTCGGGTTTGATAGTATGAAGGTGCCCCTGGTAATGGCGGACGGACTGCTTGGTGATGCGGAAGTCCCGGTTGAAATAAACGGCAGACATTTCAAAAGGGTAAATGTAGCTATGGAGGCAGCAAAAATACAGGGGGTGATGGCCCTGAGCCATTTCAAGGGTCATGTGGCTACAGGTTTTGGAGGGGCTCTCAAAAACATTGGCATGGGACTTTGCTCCAGAAAAGGTAAACTGCAGCAGCATTCAGTCATGTCACCCGAAATAAACAGAAGTAAATGCACGGGCTGTGAGATGTGTATAATATGGTGTCCTCAGGATACTATTTTCCTGAAAGAAGGGAAGGCGCAGATAAATAAGGCCAACTGCATCGGGTGTGGAGAGTGCCTGGCTGTGTGTCAGTTTGGGGCGGTTAAGTTTGATTTCAAGCGGGAGAGCAGAGAGCTGCAGGAAATGATGGCAGAGCATGCAGCAGGAGTTATAAAGGCGGTAAAAGGAAAAGTCTTTTATTTCAATTTCCTTTTGAATATAACCATTGACTGCGACTGCATGAATGGAGGAAGACTGATTTCTCCGGATATAGGAATAGTTGCAGGAAAAGACATAGTTGCTGTGGAGAGGGCTTCTTATGACCTTTTCAAAAGGAAAAACGGGGAAAGTTTTGAAAAGGCCTCAAGACCGAACCTCAATTCACTGGTCCAGGTGGAACATGCACAGGCCATCGGCCTGGGAAGCGCTGAGTACCAGCTGGAGGAGATTAGCTGGTGAAGGTTCTGGTAGCAGGGCAGCCAGAAGCTGGTGTACGAAGCTTGTTTTCCTGAAATGTATTGACTTATACACAATCAAACAATAAACTATGGGTAAGCCGGGTGTTTGTGGGACATAAGAGTGAGAGGTGGTGCAATTGATTACAGCAAACGATCTTAGAAAGGGAGTGGTGATCAGGACTGACGGAGAGCTGATGGTGGTCCAGGATTTTCAGCATGTAAAGCCGGGAAAGGGAGGGGCCTTCGTAAAAGCCAAATTAAAAAATATCAAGAAAAATATAATTATTGAAAAAACTTTCCGATCCACCGAAAAGGTGGAAGATGTATTTATTGAAAAAAGAAGTATGCAGTGTCTCTACCGTGATAAGGACAGTTGTGTTTTCATGGACCTGGATACATATGAGCAAATTGGTGTGCCTGTTGAGAAAATAGCAGAAGAAAGCAAATTTTTAAAAGAAGGCCAGCAGGTAGATGCGAGTTTTTATGAAGGTGAGGTTATTTCATTGGACCTTCCCACCTTTGTGGAGCTGGAAATTTCCCATACAGAACCCGGGATAAAAGGTGATACTGCTACAGCCACTTTCAAGCCGGCAACCCTGGAAACAGATGCCAGAATCCAGGTTCCCCTGTTTATTAACAGAGGAGATAAGGTAAAGATTGACACCCGCACCGGAGAGTATATAGAAAGATTGTAATGAATGTCTGCTATGAAAAAAAAAGGTTATAACAAATCTCAGGGCCTGGCATTT
>JBMCUI010000143.1:0-6152 GCA_048622675.1 Spirochaetota bacterium
TTACACCGCTATGGACTAGTTTTTGAGTGATTTTACTTGACACACAACATAGGATAATGGTACATTTCCCAATAGAGTATGGTTCTGGATAAGAAGGGAGGAAAAATTTTTAGCAATATTATTCCCTGATTGGAGAGTATATAGATATTACGATAATGATAATTTCACTGATCCGGTTTGGAGAAAAATAAAATAAAAACCTGGTGTTGTTCTACGATTAACAGTTGGTAAAGTGAATGGATGTGTTTTGGGGTTACACCCTGGGGATAAGCAGTGAGGTATCCTAATGGGGGGTTGTTCCTTTATTCGCAGCTGGCATACTTTTTCGTAACTGAACGTAGTTTTTTCTGCGAATAAAGGTACACCCCCCATCCAAAGCACCATGAAACCATCTCAACTCAGAGCAAAAACAAAATATAACCCGCTCATTCTTTAGCACCTATAAACACACCAGTGCACTCATAAAGCATTCTGCATTCAAACGGCTAAGAGCATTCTCACGCTACGTCAACCAAGTAAACAGCTTCTTTTCAATATCCTTAAAAAACGGCAGACTCTTATAATACGCCTCAGCGCCGTTTTTCTCCGTATCCACCCGCTTGGTCCTGGAGTAAAGCTCCCCCAGCAGCGCATAGAAGGTCTGCAGATTGCCAGGAATGTTGTCAAGGGTCATCCTGTACAAAATCTTATCATCGGGAGGCAGATTCTTCATCTTGCCGTCTTTTTCAGACTTCATCCTGGGAAGAATTTCTTCCTCAATCTTTTTAACCACACCCACAAAGGAATAAATCTTCTCATAAAGACCGTTTAAATCAAAACTAGCAGTTTCATGTGCCTGCACAGAATCAAGCAGGTCCTCCATGTTCATAAGATCATTTTTGGGAATGCGGGTTCCGAAAAGGTACACCCGGACAAACTTATTCCCGGTAAAAATGGTGTAGTGATTTTTCAATTTTTCTACAGTCTCATTGATGAATTTATCTTTAACTATCACAGATTTACTCCCCAACATAAAAAATAATAATAAATTACCCCTACGACAGACTCTCGCTGTCAATCTCAGAAACCAGCGCAGAAAACAATGTAACCACGTCCTGATTGGTCTTGTAAAGCCTTTCAGCCAGGATATAAGCTATCTGTCTGGTAATCAACAGAGCAATATAGGGCTCTTTTGAACCGAATTCCAGGAATTTCTTCCTGGTCGTGACCAGGAACCTGCAGTCCTGTTCAGCGACTACCGTTGCAGAGCGTTTATCATTCAGCAAAAGCCCGATTTCCCCAAAAAAAACATGCTGATCAGCACTCAATATTACCACAGTATAGGGTTCATTCTGAAGGGTGTTTTTAAGAATCCTTACACTGCCGCTTTTAATAATATACAGCTCGTCCCCTTCTCTGCCTTCCTTTATTATGACCCTGTCTTTCTTTGCCTCTTTTTCCACAAAAAGCCCTTCAATCTTTTGTAATACCTGGGGGTCGTCCTTAAAGTCCTGAAACAGTACAATATTTTTCAGAATGGAAATATTATCTTTCATTCCCTACTCCCCTTACGTATGGTGCATCTGCGTTTATATCACAACACCGATTTTCTGGTAATCAGAATTGCCCGGGAGTTACTTTTAATAGGGTAGCTGTCACCAGGATTGATTACCGGCTCGTTAGGTTTAATCTGCTTTACACTTTGAAGGTTTTCCACAAGCCTTGATATATCGGGTGTTTTCTGTGCTTCTGCCAGGGCCTCTTTCTTGCGGAAATATATTTTACCGGTATTCTCCAGAAGACCAATAACCAGGTCTCCGGAGGCATCCTTGAAATATTTCTGCAGTTCCGAAAACGGCTTTCCCACAAACTTCTGCGGGAACTCCCGGGTCACCAGGCCGCCGGTTCTGTGCTTCAACAGCACGGAAGTTATATGAGATATGCCGGAAGCGGTGGCTGCATTGGCCAGAAGCACCCTGGTGTACTCCCTGGTGAGTATAATTTCATCACAGTTGGCCAGCTGAAGGTATTTCATAAATTTCTCATCAATAAGCTCTGCGCAGGTATAAATATTTTTGTTCATGGAATCTATGGTAATGATGCTCATAACCGTCCTGGAATCTACCTCCTGGAGAGAAAACTTTTTACTTGCATCCGCCAGTACCAGGGCTGCGGCGGCATTTTTTACATTGGCTCTGGCCAGCACTTTGTCATCAATATAATCACCCTTTATATACTTTATGGACCTGAACCCCGGCAGTGATCTGATGTGATCAACTTGTTCGGGGTCTGCATCATTGACCAGCACCATGTCTGAAGAACCCATTGAAGGGTTCATCAAAAGAATATCATTCAGGATGCTCTCCAGCTCATCTTTCCAGCCGCATATGATATAATGCCCCTTTTTTTTGTCCAGCACTATCAGTCCTCCTCTTGCTTTAATCTGCTTGTCCACCAGAAAGGATGCAATTCTTCCGGTTACCATACCCACTGTTGCCACTCCCAGTACCATCAGCACCACTCCCATAACCTTTCCCCCGGTGGTTACAGGAACTTTATCTCCATAACCAACGGTGGTCATGGTCACAATGGTCCACCACAACGAGTCCCACAAGGACCTGAATGCCCGGTTTATACCCAGCTCAAAACTGTAAACACTCACCGAACTTGCCAGGATAAGCCCTATAACAATTAAAAACAGCAGCAGGTTATTATTTTTGTTCACGGCTGTCCACAATTCAGAAAGCCATATCAGCAGCTCATCGGTCTTTTGTTTCCTGCCCGGCTTTGGTTTTCGGAATATTTTCATTCAACAACCCTGAATGTATTTCAATACGTCTTATTACCAATACCTGCTTTCATTATTTTTTCAGCCTCTTCTTTTTACACTCACATTCACTGTTTGGAAATGATCTCCCGGTGCTTTTCAAACGCCTTTCTTAAAGCCCCGCTCACTTCATTCTGGAGATCAAACAGCTCATGGTATTTTTCCGCCGAATCCGGCCGGGGCTCTTTTCTGGTGCCCGGATTCAACTTGACCAGAGAATCAGTTATTTCAGAAATAGACAGCCCCTCACCCTGAAAGCTGGCGTAACCCCACATAGCCTGCAATGCAGCCCCCAGACTGGCTGCCTCTTCTATTTTCATATTTACCACTGGAGCATTAAAAATATCGGATGCTATCTGCCTCCATGTCCTACTTTTGCTGCCCCCTCCGGTCAGCCTTATCTCCGTCGGTCCAATGCCTTCCTTTTTCATCCCCTCCAGTCCATAACGAAGCCCCAGGGTAACCCCTTCCATGGCGGAACGGGCCAGATTGCCCTGATTGAAGGTAAACTCATTTATCCCAAAATAAACACCGGTACCGGAAGGAACATTGGGTGTCCTCTCCCCGTTGAAATAAGGGATAAGTACCAGGCCCCCTGAACCACCTGGAGCGCCGGCTACAAGCTCCTCGAGTCTGGTATTGTCCATAGAAAACAATTTTTTAACCATCTCAGTAGCTACCGTTACGTTCATGGTGCAGACCAGAGGCAGCCAGCCACCGGTGCTATCGCAGAATGCAGCAAACTCTCCCCTGGGGTCGACCACTGGGAAATCTGAATACGCGTAAATGGTTCCTGAAGTACCCAGGCTTACGGTAACAATGCCTTTTCTGGTATTACCGGTGCCAATGGCACCCATCATGTTGTCTCCTCCCCCCGGGCTGACAATTATCTTCTGACCGGATGGTAGGCCCAGTTCCTCCAGAAGTTCTTTTCGAATAAAGCCAACCGGGTCTTTGTCCTCAATTAATTCGGGCAGACACTCTGAGAGGTCTCTGTGAGGATCAATAGCATTCAAAACTTCTCTGGACCAGCACCTGTTTCTTACATCAAAAAACGCAGTACCGGATGCATCACCCGGCTCCATTTTCTTCTCTCCGGTCAGGTAGAAGTTTACGTAATCATGGGGCAGAAGGATGGTATGGAGCTGGTTGTAAATCTGAGTTTCATTCTGTTTCAGCCATAACACTTTCGGAGCAGTATATCCAGGGAGAATATTATTGCCGGTCAGCTCTATTACCCTGTCTACTCCTCCCAGTTCTTGTATCAATTGCCGGCACTGCTTCCCTGTGGAAGTATCATTCCACAATTTGGCATTTCTTATAACAGTGTCATTCCGGTCAAGAGGCACAAACCCGTGCTGCTGTCCGGATACCCCTGCACCCCTGAGCTTTGTTTTATCAATATTCGAATGCTCAAGGACACTTTTTACCGTATTGTTTACTGCATCTACCCAGCAGGCAGGGTCCTGCTCTCTGGTCCCATCAGCTTTTTCTATAAGAGGGTACTCCTGTCTGGCACTGTTTAAAACCTCCCCTGTCCTGCCATCGCAGAGGACGGTCTTCGTTCCCTGGGTTCCCACATCTATACCCAGAAAATATCCTTCTACAATCGACTGTTCCATTTGAAACTCCTTTAATGATGAGTATGATAATCAATAAACGTTTCAGGTGCACAGAGTATACACAATAACGCTTTCCTGCCTGTACATATGTACTGATATTTTTCTTGCAAAAATCATTTTTAACCTATATTTTTACTATAAATCAAAATTATTTCAACATTTAATTAATTTTACAATGAACTCTCTCAACAATAACGGCTCCATAGAAGATTACAGAAGGCAGGTATTTGATCTCAACACCATGCTGGAAATTGGAAAAACACTAAATGCCAGCCTTTCGCTGAACGATGTACTGGATATTGTTATCCTTACGTGCAACGGCCATTTCCACTCTTCAGACGCCATTATTTTTCTTTCTGTAGAAAAAAATAACAGGATAGTATTTGTAAACCAATCTAAAAAAATCGATATTACCATAGATTCAAACGATCCTCTGCTGCAGTACATTAAAGAAAACCAGCGGGTAATCCAGCTGGAGGAAATGAAACAAAAAAAAGAACTGCAGCACCTGTATGAACTATTTAAAAATGAAGAGATAGAGCTGATTGTTCCACTGAGATTCAAAGGAAGGATAAACGGCATACTGTGCTTGAAAAAAAAGGAAGAATACTTCGGAGAATATACTGAAGAAGAAAAAAAATACATAGACATAATTGCAGGATTTGCTTCGGTGGCCATCGAAAACGCCCGTTTATATGAAATGGCTACCCTGGACAAAAAAACGGGCCTTTATAACCATGGGTTTTTTCAGAACAGGCTGATAGAAGAAATAGCAAGAGCAGAGAGGTACAAAAGCGACCTTTCCCTGTTAATGATGGACCTTGACCATTTCAAGAATATAAACGACACTTATGGGCACATGGTTGGGGATGAGGTGTTGATGCAGGTGGCCAAAACCATTAAAGCAAAAGTAAGGGCCTTCGATATACCCGCCCGCTTCGGTGGGGAGGAGTTTACCGTAATATTGCCGGAAACCGGAGTAAACGATACCAGCAGCGTTGCTGAAAGGCTCAGGAAAAGCATTCAGGAGCTTTCATTCAGCTCCCAGAAAGGCAGCTTTTCAATAAAAGCCAGTATCGGCATAGCCGAATATGTCCATTCAGTCAACATGACCGAAGATATTCTTATCGAACATGCTGACAGGGCGCTATATTACGCAAAGGAGCACGGAAGAAACCAGGTTGTAGTTTATGAGAACATAGCAGATAAAGTTACATCCTAGGTAACAGCACAGGTATGGTCAGAGATAACGTTCTCACCCAGATCAACAGAATGAACCAGCGCGGCGGCCGGATGCTGAGTGTTATCGACCTGATTAAAGCCGGAACACTCTCTGTTGACCTGGCAGCCCATCTGGCAGCTTCCCAGCTGAAAGGAATATCCATACTCAGTGGGGCCCGTACAGGTGGCGCCGGGAAAACAACTCTGTTAGCCTCTATACTGGCATTTACACCTCCAGGGGATGAGATAATAACGGTAACAGCAGGAAATCTTTCCCAGTACCGAAAGATAGCCAGCCAAAAACACACCAGTAGAAAAACTTCAGAGAAAAAGTCCATATTTTTATGCCACGAGATAAGTCCTGCCAGCTATTTTTCCTATCTATGGGGAGAGAATCTGAAAGACTACTTCGCACTCGCTGACAGCACTGCCAGCCATATATGTTTCACCATTCATGCAGACTCCCCTGAAGAAGCCTGTCCCCAGCTCATAAACAATAACAC
>JBMCUI010000144.1:0-6139 GCA_048622675.1 Spirochaetota bacterium
GGCTTACACCCCTTCAAACAACTCTATTTTCTCTCCTTCTTTAAGGGCAACAATAGCCTTTTTCCATGCCGAGGTGTAACCGTATTTGAACCTCTCTCTTTTTCTTTTTCCTTTCACATTTATAATATTGCATGATACAGGCTCTACTCCGAATATGTCCTTGACTGCCTGCATTACTTCTTTTTTATTGGCCCGTGGATTTATTTTAAAACAGTATTTTCCATACTGCTGGAGTTCCGTACTTTTTTCTGTAACTATTGGGTTTATTATTATTTCGCCTTTTTTCATTTTTTACTTCCACTCTGGGTTGATTTTAGTTCTTTGTCATACTTCTCGTTCAACAGTTTTACCGCGCTTTCTGTCATTATAACCTGTGTGGAATAATACAGGTCTTTAGTGTTTAGTCCATCAGCCTGAAAATACTTCAACCAGGGGATATTTCTTCCAGCCCTGGAAGTTTCACAATTTTTTTTATGATCCACAATCAGTACCTTTTCTCGCTGGTTCTGCCCGGATAGTTTTACTGCAATATCATGCAGGTCCCCGGTTTTACCGGACTTTACCTCAAAATCTTCAACCACTTTTAGAATGTTTTCTGCCGCTTTCATTGACAGAAGCGATTTTATGGAAAGCCTTTTTACTTTCCTGGGCAGCTTAATATCGAAGTCTCGGGGTTTGGGACCAAAAGTAATACCTCCACCTGTCCATATGGGGCTCTGTCTGCTGCCTGCCCTTGCTCTTCCTGTTCCTTTCTGTCTCCAGGGCTTGGCGCCGCTTCCCCGGACTTCAGACCTTCCTCTGGTAGAGGCTGTTCCTGTCCTTTGGTTTGCAAGCTCTGCCCGCAGTGCGTGGTATATAGCTGATTTATTGGGCTTGATGTTGAATACATTTTCATTCAGCTCAGTCCTTCCTTTGATATTTCCCTGTATATCGTAAATATTCAATTCCATTTCTGCTCTACCTGTCTCAATTATTTTTCAACTTTTCATACCGTCTATTGGTTATGTGTATGGACAATTCATTAAACTATCAGGTTTTCCGAAGAAAAAACCCCGGCCTTTAAATCCAGAATTACGGTGCTTCTGAGTTACTGTTTTATTTCCACATCCACACCTGCAGGCAGCTCCAGCTTCATAAGGGCATTTATGGTATCGCTTGTCGGATTTATAATATCTATCAGCCGTTTATGGGTCCTCATTTCAAACTGCTCTCTGGCCTTTTTGTTTACATGCGGTGATTTCAAAACCGTATACTTGCTTATCTTTGTTGGAAGCGGCACCGGTCCGGATACTTTCGCTCCAGCCCTGGTTACGGCATTCACTATCGATTTTGCTGATTGGTCTATAAGCTCCGCATCAAATGCTCTCAATCTTACCCTTATCTTCTGGACTTCCATAGTAACCCCTATTCAATGATCTCTGCCACAGCACCTGCACCCACAGTCCTTCCACCTTCTCTGATAGCAAACCTCATTCCTTTTTCCATAGCGATAGTTGAAATTAAATCTACTTCCATGGTTACATTGTCCCCGGGCATTACCATTTCTACACCTTCAGGCAGCTTTATAACCCCGGTCACATCGGTAGTACGAACATAGATCTGAGGTCTATACCCGCTGAAAAAAGGAGTGTGACGACCACCTTCTTCTTTGGTAAGCACATATACCTGTGCCTTGAACTTGCTGTGTGGAGTGATTGATCCCGGTTTTGCCACTACCTGACCTCGTTCGACTTCTTCTCTTTTTATTCCTCTCAGAAGAACACCGATATTGTCTCCTGCCTGTCCTTCGTCAAGGATCTTTCTAAACATTTCAACACCAGTAGCCACAGTCTTCACTGTGGGCCTTATCCCTATTATTTCAACTTCTTCATTTACCCGAATCTTGCCTCTCTCCACTCTACCGGTGACTACTGTTCCTCTACCTGAAATGGTAAAAACATCCTCCACAGGCATAAGAAACGGTTTATCTACATCCCTCTTCGGCTCAGGTATATAGGCATCAAGTGCATCCAGAACCTCTGCTACCGGCTTCATAGCCTCATCATCATCCGGATTGTTCATAGACTTCAGAGCACTCCCCTTGATTACCGGAATTTCATCTCCAGGAAACTCATACTCTGTGAGGAGGTCCCTGACCTCCATTTCTACCAGTTCAAGAAGCTCAGGATCATCTACACGGTCCGTTTTGTTCAAAAAAACCACCATTGCAGGTACACCTACCTGCCTTGCCAGCAGAATATGTTCCCTGGTCTGGGCCATAGGCCCGTCGTCAGCAGCCACCACCAGGATTGCACCGTCCATCTGGGCAGCACCGGTAATCATGTTTTTCACATAATCAGCATGCCCGGGACAGTCCACATGAGCGTAGTGCCGGTTGTCTGTCTGGTACTCAACATGCTGGGTAGCAATAGTAATACCCCTTGCTTTTTCTTCAGGTGCATTATCAATTTCCTCAAACTTTTTGATTTGAGCCAGCCCCCTCTTGGCCAGATACATGGTCATGGCTGCGGTAAGAGTGGTCTTACCATGATCTACATGCCCGATAGTCCCAACATTAACGTGTGGTTTTGTCCTTTCATATTTTTCCTTTGCCATCTATTCCTCCTATTAATTTCCTTTTACTAATTTTTTTAGGCTTCGATCAAAGTAATAAATTAAAGCAAACTTATCAATATTTTTTTAAATTATCCTTATAATGTCTCGTAATGTTCAGGTACATACCCTAATGTTGGGACACAGTATTTCCCTTTTTTATCCCTGATACCAGCTCCTCGGTCAGAGCAGGAGGCACCTCCTGGTAATGAGAGAATTTCATGGAATAATTTGCCCTCCCCTGGCTTTTTGACCTCAGGGAAGTAGCATAACCGAACATCTCCTTCAGAGGACACTCAGCCACTATTACCTTGCCTCTGGCCCGGTCTTCCATTCCTATGACCTTCCCTCTCCGGGAAGAAATATCATTTATTACCTCTCCCATATACTCTTCCGGAGTTACCACCTCTACACTCATTATTGGCTCAAGCAGTACAGGATCAGCCTTTCCGACCCCTTCTTTGAAGGCATGCACTCCTGCTGACTTAAAAGCTATTTCAGATGAATCAACCTCGTGATAAGAGCCGTCTACCAGAGTTGCTTTAAAATCAATAAGGGGATACCCTGCAAGAATCCCGTTATCACTGGCTTCTCTGATACCTTCTTCCACCGAAGGGATATAATCTTTGGGTATTTTCCCTCCCACTATTTTGTTTTCAAATACAAATCCTGCTCCTGGTTCCATAGGCTCAAGCTCGACCACCACATGTCCATACTGGCCGTGGCCTCCGGTCTGCTTGATATGTTTTCCTTCCACTTTAACGCTTTTCCTGATGGTCTCACGATACGATACCTGCGGCTCTCCTACCAGTGCTTCAACTTTAAACTCTCTCATCAGCCTGTCCACAATAATCTCCAGATGCAGCTCACCCATTCCTGAAATAATAGTCTGGCCTGTATCCGGGTCTGTTTTTACCCTAAAAGTAGGGTCTTCATCAGCCAGCTTTGTCAGGGCCATGGAAAGTTTGTCCTGGTCACTGTTTGATTTTGGCTCTACAGCCACAGAAATTACCGGCTCAGGAAACTCCATTTGCTCCAGATTTATGGGATCATTCAGGTAGCACAGCGTATCTCCGGTAGAAACTGTTTTAAGACCTATCGCTGCCGCTATATCACCTGCGTAAACATCTTCGCGGTCCTTCTTTTTATTGGCGTGCATCTGCACTATCCTGCCTATACGCTCTTTTCTGTCTCTGCCTGCGTTGTACACTGTATCACCTGCAGAAATTTTACCGAAGTATACTCTGAAAAAGGCCAGCTTTCCCACATACGGGTCTGTCATAATCTTGAATACCAGTGCAGAAAAAGGCCCATCATCTTCAGGTTTTCTCACCGCTTTTTCTCCGGTCTTAAGCAGTACTCCTTCCACCGGAGGTACATCCACCGGTGAGGGAAGATAATCCACCACTGCATCCAGCAGTCTCTGCACTCCTTTGTTTTTCAAAGCAGAGCCGATCAGTACCGGAAAAAGCTCGTTGGCAATGGTGGCCCTTCTAATCAGACTCCTGATCCTCTCTTCCTGTAAAGGTCCCCCGGCCAGGTAATCCTCCATAAACTCATCATCAAAGTCGCACAGCTTCTCCAGCAGCTTTTCTCTCCAGTAATGCACCTGCTCGTACAACTCCTCAGGAATTTCTGTTTCTTCGAATGTTACTCCCAGGTCTTTGGTATTCCATACTACAGCCTTCATCTTTACCAGGTCTACAATTCCTCTGAAATTGTCCTCTTTTCCGTAGGGAAGCTGAAGCGGTACAGCAGCAGAACTTAATCTTTTATCGATCATGTTCATTACATTATTAAAATCAGCTCCCTGGCGGTCCATCTTGTTTATGAATATAAGCCTGGGCACCCGGTACCTGTTCGCCTGAATCCATACTGTTTCACTCTGCGGTTCAACTCCAGCCACTGCACAGAATACAGCTACTGCTCCATCCAGCACTCTCAGGCTTCTTTCCACTTCGGCGGTAAAGTCTACGTGGCCGGGGGTATCGATAAGATTAATTCGATGATCGGCCCAGTAGAAGGTAGTTGCAGCTGATGTAATGGTTATACCCCTTTCTTTTTCCTGGTCCATCCAGTCCATCTCTGCCTTGCCTTCGTGGACCTCTCCCATCCTGTGCTTTCTGCCGGTATAATAAAGCATCCTCTCGGTGAGGGTAGTTTTACCGGCATCTATATGAGCCATTATTCCTAAATTTCTATTTTTTTCTATATTGTATAAACGTGCCATACTCCTCCCTTTACCATCTATAGTGGGCAAAAGCCTTGTTGGCTTCTGCCATTCTTCTGGTATCTTCTTTCTTTTTAACTGCAGCCCCGGTATTGTTATACGCATCCATCAGCTCGTCTGCCAGCTTATCACTCATGGATTTACCATGTCTGATTCCGGCATACCCAATTATCCACCGGATGGCCAATGCCATTTTTCTCTCCGGCCTTACCTCCACCGGAACCTGGTAGGTTGCCCCACCGACCCTTCTGGATTTCACCTCCAGATCAGGCTTCACATTATCTATAGCCTTGTTAAATACCTCAATAGGAGGTTTCTTTATCTTGTCTTCGATAATGGAAAACGCATCATACAGTATACCTTGAGCCAGAGTTTTTTTACCATCTTTCATCAGGCTGTTTATAAATTTGGATACCAGCATGGAATTGTAAATAGGGTCCGGCTCTACAAAACTCTTTTTGGTATAGTGTCTACGTGGCATTTTCCTCTCCATATAATAAATTAGCCGGTTTGCCCGCAAACCGGCCCCATCAAGGGACCTTTCCGACAACGGCCGGTGGTTTCTCTTGATTAAAACTAAAAAGTCTATATACTGCTACAAAGCATCTATTGTCAAACTTTTGGTTTTTTCACTCCGTACTTTGACCTTGCCTTTTTCCTGTTCTCCACCCCTAGAGTATCCAGAGCCCCTCTTACCACATGATACCTTACTCCAGGAAGATCTTTTACTCTTCCCCCTCTTATCAGTACCACAGAGTGTTCCTGAAGATTGTGGCCAATACCCGGAATATATGCTGTGACTTCTATTCCGTTGGTCATCCTTACCCTTGCCACTTTTCTAAGTGCAGAGTTTGGCTTTTTGGGAGTAAAGGTCATAACCCTGGTACATACCCCCCTCTTTTGGGGGCAGCTCTGAAGTGCAGGGGCAGTAGTCTTTTTCATCTGCTTTTTTCTGCCCTTTCGAATTAACTGGTTCAGTGTCGGCATACCATAACCCTCTTGCAAATTGCAGCAGCAATATAATTACTATTTGTTTTACTGTCAATAATTTTGTTAATTTTCGCTCTATTCAAACCATTAATCCATATTAACCCTTCCCGTGACCCAGAAACTGAAAAATAGCTTCTGTCGAGTAATTAAAATAAAGGTATAATATGGAGGGTCTTTGTCCTCTATAAAATTAACTAAAAATTCCGGCCAAGTAAAGAGAAAACTGCTTTGAAAACCGCCTCCTCCGGGTAAATCTACACCGGAAAAATGCTCGGAGGCCGTCTTAAAATACGGCTCCTCCCACCTCTTCTTTGGATGGTGCAGCTC
>JBMCUI010000145.1:0-6135 GCA_048622675.1 Spirochaetota bacterium
GATAGTTGCAAACGAAAAAAGCGATAACAGCCGCGACAAGAACTATAAAGTCCTCATTGTAGATGATGACCAGCTGGTGGTGGACAGTTTTGACCGAATGCTGCTGGAGCAGGAACAGCCCTTCAGCATAGAAAAAGCCCTTAACGGCAACCAGGCAATCCGCATGATAGAAAGAAACACCTACGACCTGGTAATTACAGACCTGGTAATGCCGGAGGTGGATGGAATACAGGTTTTAAGAAAAGTTAAAAAACTCCAGCCTGAAACCGAAGTTATTCTGATTACAGCGTACAGTTCCTACAACTCAGCCCTGGATGCTATACATTTCGGGGCATTCGACTACATACCAAAACCGGTGAATACCAGCGAGTTCAAGCTCAGGGTAGACAGGGCTATCAGCAAAAGGAAAACTGTACTTGAAAAAAATGAGAAAATTCAGGAAATGGAAAGGCTGTGCTACACCATAGCTCATGATTTCAAGGCCACTCTGCTTTCAATAAAAGGGTTTATTGATATTCTTCTCGGGGAACACTCGGATAAATTGAATGAGGAAGGCTCATTTCTCTTGTCCAGGATTTCCCACAACGTAGAAGCAATGGACTCCATGGTAGGAGGCCTGCTTGAATATACCAAAATAGGGAAACTGACCAAGGATTTTACTACCATTGTCACTCAGGAAATTGTCAGTGAATTAGCAGCAGACTACAAACCGGCACTGGATGAAAAACACATCACCTTCTCCATAGAAACTCACCTTCCGGATGTATACTTTTACCAGGAGGGAGTAAGGACCGTTTTTTCCAATCTTATTGACAATGCCATAAAGTACGCCAGAAAGAACGCAGAGTCGTACATCAAGGTGGGAGTTTCCGAGTGGGCGGTTCCTCCAGATGAACACCACCCTCATGGCTCCTACCAGTTTTATGTTGAAGACAATGGTACAGGCATTGGTCCTGAAAATCTAAGACTGATTTTTGAGATTTTCCAGAGGGAGAAAAACCCCGAGCAGGAAAAAGGCTATGGACTGGGGCTGGCTATAATAAAAAAAATACTTGAAACAGCCAATTCCCACATATATGCAGAATCGGAAAAAAACAAAAAAACAGTTTTCTATTTTACCCTGCCGAAACCGGCCGGAGCTTAAAATAGAATGATTGTACGAGAGAGGCTGTCCCCACAGGGGTGTGCCATCAGGAAGCAACTTTGAACATTTTCACATTCACAGAGTCCGAATAGAAAAGACTATGGATTCCATCTTTGCTCAGTATATCTACACAGGTAAAACACTGGCTGAAAACTCCTATCTCCATTTCGAACAAAACCGGGTCACAGACATTTCCCCACAGCAAAAAGCAGACCCGGCAGGCAGCTACCATACCATCACTCCTGCATTTATTGACCCGCATTGTCATATGGGAATGCAGCGCTGGGGTGAACCCGTTAGTGAGGCTGAAACAAACGAAAGAATGGACTCTATCCTTGCCCTTGCAGACGCCCTGGACTCCGTGCAGATGGACGACGGTTCATTTCAGGACTCCATTGAAGAAGGAGTGCTTTACTCATGTGTGATGCCGGGAAGCGGAAATATTATAGGGGGCAGGGCTGCAGTGATACGAAACTACGGAAAAAATACCTCCCTTGCTCTAATCAGAAAAGCTGGGGTTAAGGCTGCTTTCGGGTACAATACCATGTCTGCCACCCACTGGAAAGGCAAGAGGCCTTACACCAGGATGGGTGCTCTGGCCCTGTTGAGACATAAACTGTACGAAGTTAAACAAAAAACAGAAAAGCTCGAAAAAGCCTCTCCAGAAAAAAAAGTAGAGTTTTCTCTGAGCAATGAGGAACAGATACTTGCATCCATCCTGGACGGCAGGGAAATGCTTAGAGCCCATGTTCACAAAATAGACGATGTAGCAGCGCTTTTGCGGCTGGCAGACGAGTTCGGGCTCAGGGTAAGTGTGGAACATGGATGCGATATCAACAGTGTACATATGTTTACCGAGCTGAAGAAAAGAAACATTCCGGTGATTTACGGTCCCATGGACAGCTTTGCCTACAAAGTGGAGCTGAAGCATGAAAACTGGAGAAATACTGAGTATCTTATCCAGTCAGGGGTGCGGTTCGGATTGATGACAGACCACCCGGTAATACTCCAGAAAATGCTTCTCTATCAGCTCCGCTGGTTTCTACGAGTGGGGATGGACAAATCCAGGGCAGTCTCCATTATCACTTTAGAAAATGCCCACATACTGGGAATCCAGGACCTGCTGGGCTCCCTGGAACACGGCAAACTTGCATCTTTCATCTGCTGGGACGGCGATCCCTTCAGCCTCACCTCCAGGCCGGCAGCGGTATACGGGGAAGGGCAGCTTATACATTCCCTCCAGTAAGGTTTTTGTTTGTCATATCCAGAAAAAATCACTACCATATAGTATAATTTTTCGGCAAATTCTCTGAGCAAAAATTTTACAATTGCGGCCAAACCTAAGACCAGGAGGGACCACTTTTATGCTGAAACATATTCTGACAATTGCCGGTATTATAATTCTAGTTTTTGGTGTATGTATTATTTTGCCCGATGAGGTGGAAGCCAAAACTTACAGACTGAACTACAGCATCTTTTTCCCCTCAACTCACGGGCAGTGCCAGGCAGCAGCCAGGTGGGCCAGGGAAGTGGAGGAGAGAACAGGGGGCCAGGTAAAAATAACCATTTTCCCTGGAGGTACACTGACCAAGGCCAATCAATGCTACGACGGGGTGGTGCAGGGAATATCCGACCTGGGAATGTCCTGCTTTGCCTACACCAGGGGACGGTTCCCGGTTATGGAGGCCTGTGACCTTCCTCTGGGCTACCCTGATGGGCTTACTGCCACCAGGGTGGTAAACCGGTTCTACAGGAGGGTTCAGCCCCAGGAGCTGGATGACGTCAAAGTACTGTACCTGCATGCTCATGGACCAGGGCTTCTGCATACCCGGAAACCTGTAAACCAGCTGGAAGACCTGAACAGAATGAAAATACGGTCCACCGGGCTCAGTGCCAAAGTAGTAGAGGCACTGGGGGGTGTTCCGGTAGCAATGCCCCAGGGGGAGACATACGAGGCGCTGCAGAAAAGTATTGTTGAAGGCACCTTTGGTCCCATGGAGGTGCTGAAAGGCTGGAGACAGGCAGAAGTAATAGACTACACCACTGAAAACTGCGGGATAGGGTATACCACCACCATGTTTGTAGTTATGAACCTGGGTACATGGAATGAGCTTCCTTCGGATATACAGAAAACCATGGAACAGGTAAGCAGGGAGTGGATAGATGTACACGGAAAGACCTGGGACCAATCGGATAGAGAAGGCAGAGAGTACACCCTGAGCCTGGGCAATGAGATCATTCAGCTTTCTGACAGGGAAAGGACCAGGTGGAGAAAGGCTGTAAGGCCGGTTATAAATAACTACATAGAAGAGACCAGCCGGAAAGGGCTTTCCGGCGAGCAGTACACTGAAGTGCTGTTTGAGCTTATTCAGGAGCTGAGCCGGTAACAAATGACCCGAATCCAGGACCGGATTTTAAATGTATTACTGAAAAATGAACCAGAACAAAAAAAAGAATGCATCTCCGCTTAAAAAAGCACAGACAGGTATTGCAATCACAGCCCACGCCCTGAAGTGGATATCAGCAGTATCAGTAGTGTCAATGATGCTCCTGACCTGTGCTGATGTTATTCTGCGGTTATTTCGCCGCCCCATTCCCGGGACCTATGAACTGGTTGGATTTCTGGGGGCCATGTTTGTCTCCTTCTCTCTGGCCTACACCTCAGTAATGAGATTCCATATCTCTGTAGAATTCTTGTACAGAAAGCTTGCTGCTGGAACCAGGAAAATAGTGGAGGTTATCAATTCCACAGTCCCGGGTATACTTTTTGGATTTATTACCTGGCATTGTTTTGCTTATGCCATGGATATGAAAAAAGCAGGAGAAATTTCCCTTACCCTTCAGGTGCCCATCTATCCTTTTGTGCTGGGAGTGGCAGCAGGATGCGGCATCCTCTGTGCGGTGCTGCTTTTTCGGGCACTGGAAACTTTTGCAAACAGCTGAAATTGAAAAGGAGTTTTGAATGTCTCCCACAGTGGTGGGGTTAATAGGTATTGCTTCGCTGTTAGGGCTTATATTTATAAGGATGCCGGTAGGATTTGTTATGGCCCTGGTAGGAGTTTGCGGATTCGGTTACCTTATATCCTTCGATGCTGCCCTGAATATGGCAGCAAAAGACATTTTTGAGGTTTTCAGCTCCTACAACCTTACTGTTATTCCTCTGTTCATCCTTCTGGGGCAGGTAGCCTTCCACTCGGGAATAAGCAGCAGGCTTTTTCATACTGCATACAAGTTTCTGGGCCATAGACCAGGAGGACTGGCTATTGCCACCATAGGAGCATGTGCAGGTTTTTCGGCAATCTGCGGTTCAACCAATGCTACTGCTGCCACTATGGCTGCGGTTACCCTGCCTGAAATGAAGAAATACCGCTACCAGGACAGCATTTCCACAGGAGTAGTAGCAGCAGGCGGCAGCCTGGGTATACTGATTCCTCCCAGTGTTATTTTCATTGTATACGGAATCATGACCGAACAGTCCATAGGCCAGCTTTTCATAGCAGGTATTCTTCCGGGTCTAATGTTGACACTGTTTTTCGGTTTGAGTATTGCCCTATGGACCTCCAGAAACCCTGCCCTGGCTCCTGCTGGCCCCAGGGCAGGGTTTCTGGAAAAACTTCTCTCTCTTTCCGGCATACTGGAAACCCTCCTTTTATTTGCACTGATAATGGGCGGGCTGTTTGCAGGCTTTTTTACCCCTACTGAAGCTGGTGCTGTAGGAGCTATGGGTACCATTATTCTGGCCCTGATAAGGCGGAAACTGGACTGGCGGGGATTTGTACAGTCTCTTATCGAAACAGTAAGGATATCATGCATGATCCTGATGATAGTTGCAGGGGCCACTATTTTTGGACATTTTCTGGCTGTGACCCAGATTCCCTTCAAAATAGCCGGCTGGGTTTCGGGGCTGGCCCTGCCGCCCATGGCGGTTATGGGGCTCATCATCCTGATCTATCTTGCAGGAGGCTGCTTCATTGATGCCCTGGCTCTTATAATGCTGACGGTCCCCATCTTTTATCCAGTAGTAACAGCGCTGGGCTACAGCCCCATATGGTTCGGGGTAATTATTGTTCTGGTGACCCAGATAGGTGTTATAACCCCTCCGGTAGGAATCAATGTCTACGTAGTAAGCGGGGTTGCACGGGATGTGCCGCTGCATGTGATATTCCGCGGGGTGATTCCCTTGCTCCTGGCTCTGGTCCTGGGTACCATAGTAATACTATTTTTTCCTCAGATACCCCTGCTGCTTCCGGGATTGATGAGGTAGGAATCGGAGAAGCATACGTGCATTATATAGACCTTTTTTTATCGTTCATTTTATTTCTGCTGGGCATTTTTTCGTTTTTCATGGAAAGGTTTAAAAAAAATATATTCATAACCATCCTGCTTCTGATATTTCTGCCGTTTGCAGTACTTACCTACTATTTTCCCGAGATCAACGTGGTATTGTTCGGAAGTATTACTGTGCTCAATGCAGCGATGTACCCTTTTGTAAAGATTCTGCTTCTGGTGTCAATCATTACTTTTATGGTACAGAGAAAGAAAAAACAGAATCGGTAAGCAATTCAGATTTCCTTGCAAACTGTCTTAGAATGACCCAAATTTTTTATCTTTTGAACTCTTTCAGGCTGACCGGTTTGCCGATTTCAGCAGACCTGTCAGCAGCAAAGATCACTCTATGGGTCTCAAAGGCGCTCTTCAGATCATTGATGGGCTGTTTCCCTGCTTCCAGGCACTGGGCAAAATGGCTGAACTGTTCGTTGTAGGAATGGTGGGCTACGTCACCGCTGTCTACGGTAACTACATCAAGGGTGCTCCAGTCCATCATCCCTTCAATCTTTTTACTGTAAAACTTGTCATTCTTAAGCGCACCGTGTGAGCCTACAATGTTCATGTTGAACACATATGGCTGCATGCAGTCGGTAAGAGAAGCAACTTTCCCCAGGGTCCTTCCGTTTTTGAACTTCAGCAGAGTTACTGATGTGGTATCATAC
>JBMCUI010000146.1:0-6102 GCA_048622675.1 Spirochaetota bacterium
AATATTGAAGAGACCTCGGGCGGGACAAAGGAATCAGTAACCATAGGTTCGGACAGCCCCAATATATATGAAGAGGAGGACTCAGAGGGGATGAAGATGGTGAAAATCTCCGGGTACGAGGTTTACCTCTCTTTGTCATTTAAGTTTTAAGGCAGGTAAATTGGCATGGAAAATTTTAAGATTTGGATGTACTATTACAATAAAATCACAAAATTGCCTGCAACAGGAGAAAAGTATGGTCAGAGCTAAAGTTATTATAACAATTATAGCAGTAATGGCTGTAGTGGCCCTGTTCGGATGTGCCAAAAAGTCGGTGAAACTTTCCGAAGCCCCTGATGCGCAGAAAGTAACGCAGAACGGTGTGGGAAAAGCCAGAAACTTTGATGATGCACTTAACACGGCCCTTGCCCACGCCCTGCAGAAGGTGGTTGAAGACATAGTAGGACCGGAAAATGAAAAAAACAACAGGGAGAAGCTGGACAGCTACATGTACAGCATTCCCCGGACCTTCATTTTACGCTACCAGGTAACAGACAAGGTAAAGTCCGGGAGGGAAACCGTTGTTTATGCAAGAGCGGTATTTAACAAAGACAAGGTTATCGAGAGTATCAGCACCCTGGAGATAGCCATTCCTGAAAAAAAGAAAACCACCGAAGAAGTATACGCCGAACTGCCCCAGGCCCCTCTAATCAGGGAGGCAATAGACAACCTTACCTACCTGGTTTATTTTGAACCGGAGAAAAAGAATATAAAAGACGGCTATGCCCGGTTGTGTGTGAACAGGGTAAATAACTATCTTGCAGCCAGACAGTATGAGTATGTTGACCTGGAGAGGATAACCGAAGCAAAACAGGAGCACTTCAAGCTGTACCGGGAGACCCAGGGAACGGTGAGTGTGGTCCAGCTTATAGCCCAGGCCCTTAATGCAGATGTGTACATTGTAGTAGATGGAGCTGTAGAGTTTGCCGGCAAGAAGTCTGGGGTATATTTTGCCTCCGCCTCTATAGCACTCAAGGCATTTGAAAGCGCCACCGGAAGAGGGCTGGGAGCAGAAACAGGATATTCAGGAGAGCTGGGGCTTCCCAGCGGAGAGGATGCAGCAAAGAGAAAATGTGTGGAGGTGGCTGTGGAAAAGGCCATCGAGCCTGTAATACGTATGGCCAGGGAGTATATGGCAAAAGCTTATGAAAAAGGTATACGCTACGAGGTGGTGATACAGGGATTCGGAGACTACAGAATGCTGGAAGGCTTTACCGATGCCATCAGAAATACCAGCAGCTTCAGGAGCCTGAAAGAGGTCTCAGCAGCCCGGGACCAGGCCAAGTACTATGTGTACTATATGGGCAGAAAGTCAGAGCTCATAGATGATATTATGAATAATGTGCAGAACACCGAAGGGTTCGAAAACCTGAGTGTGGTTGTCTCCCGGGGCAATGCAGTGGTATTCGGTGTAATGCAATAAACGGGGCTCGTTGGTTTTGCAAGCCTGAAATGTTTGAATATAAAGTTATAACCGGTCCACCGGTAAAAACACTAGTTAAACAGGAGCAGATTAATGAGGAAATCATCTGTTTTTAAAGCTGCATGCCTACTGATTATAATAGTTGTGGCTGCAGGTCTTTTTTCCTGCGCCCGTAAAAGCCTGGTAAAAGTAAAAGCGCCCAAAAAGGGAAGGGTGGGGGAGGAGTACATTGTCCAGAAAAGCTCCAGGACTCCCAGGTGGGTGGACAACCCTGACTTTGATGTGATAAAAGAAAAAGGAAAGAAGTTTATAGTGGTAAAGGCTGACATCTACGGGTATCCCAATAAAAGGGCTGCGGAGCGAATTGCAGAAGGGGAGCTGCGCAAGAAAGTGGCCGAGGGCATAAGGACTCTGGTCCAGTCCCAGTTCCAGGAAGCACTTGCAGGCACACAGCAGAGTTTCACCCAGTCTTTCGAAAGCTATGTGGTCACAGTGGCCGATAATATACCTGTTGTGGGTCTGGTGGTTACCGATACATACTGGGAAAAAATCCAGAGAATAAAGTCCAAAAACGAAGTCGAGTACGTCTACAGAGTGTTGAGAAGGGCCAGAATGCCCTACCAGAACTACATTGAAGCAAGGGACAATGCCTGGGAGCAGGTCCTGCAGCGGCAGGAGAATGAAGCTGAAAGACAGAAACTGGAAAAGATAGTAAATAACATGAAATGAACCTGAGCGCCGCCGGGTGAGGAAATAATCAGGTGCCCGAAGCACTGTGGAGAAAATTACAGCTGAAGATCCGATAGTGCATAACTTTAAATAATCGGGGGTATAGTTCCACAAAGTGAAAACGGCAAAATCTGTTGCAGAATATACGATTAATTCCAGGAGCATGGCGATTATCCGCAGGGCCTGGTGGTTTTTCATTGCAGGAGGTCTCCTGGTTTTAATGTCAATCACCTGGGGATGCGCTACCGGGGCCAGAAAAACAGAAAAAGGCCCTGTTATGGTTGAATCTTCTCACAAGAGCGCTCCGGAGTGGATTGCCAGGATACCCCAGGACAAAGAGTTCTATTATTTTGTAGGAACCAGCGAAGATGTACAGAGTTTTGATTCCGGGAAAAAACAGGCCATTCACGATGCCCTCTCCCAGGTGGTATCAGCCATTGGAATCAGAGTGACTGCCAGCTCGACCTACGAGGAGAAATACTTTGCCAGGACTCTTACCACCGAAGTCAGCCAGGAGCTTTATACTGAAGGCGAGGCGAAGCTGCATGATGCAGAGCTGGAAGAGATTTACTACCAGAAGTTCCGTAATCCGGATGGGAGCAGCTTCTTCAGGGTATGGTGCCTTTTGAAATACAGCAGAAAGCAGGTCCGGGAAGAGCAGCAGAGGCTGGAGGCTATACTGGAGCTGAAATACGGTGAAGTAAGGAGGCTTGAAGAAAAGGCCGCCCGGCTGGAGGACCAGGGGCGGCTTTCCCGGGCCCTGGTAACCTACCTTCAGGCAGCTGCTTCAGCAGTTGAGCTGGAAGAAGCAGGGGAGGTGTTTTTCCAGAGGAACATGAACCGGGCACTGGGTATTGCAATGGGGATATCTCTGGAAAAAAGCGGAGAAGACCAGACCGGGTATGTGGGCAGGCCTCTTTCCCAGCCCCTGGAGCTGAAAGTGCACTGCACCAGGCAGGGAGAGGTGGAACCAATGGACCAGGTCCCTGTCAAGTTTTTATACAGGGTGCCCAGGACCGAGTCAGAAGGGTATAAATACCTTGTATATAATAAAATAACCGACAGCAGGGGAACAGCCCGGCTTACTATTGAAAAAGTCTACCAGGTGAGCGAGGACAACCGGGTGGAAGCTAAAATTGATCCCCGGTTATATGTTGCTCCTGTTCAGAATGTTCAGGGCAAATATTCTGATCGGGTGAATACTCTCGAAGATGTGCTTCAGACCAAAAAAGCTGTTTTCGTTTTCCCTTCGGATACCCATGCCAGGAAGGTAAAAACAGGTATTTATTTTTTGCAGGTCGATGCGGACCAGTCCCTGGTGGGCAGACCCATAACCGCTCCGGTAGTATCAGAGATACTTTACAATAAAAGGTTTTCCATACGCACCCTGGACATTGCCCCCAGCCGCATCTTTCAGAAGCCCGATCGGGAGATCTGGGAAAAACTCACCAAAGCTGCCTCAAAAGGGACGCAGAGGATACTGTTCGGGTATGTGAGGATAATTAACTACGATAAAATATCCGGTTTCCATGTTGCCCAGGCGGTATGTGAGGCCAGTCTTTTTGACCGCAGTACAGGCGAAGTTATCCGCACCTGGCAGGTGCGCAGGAGCGGTACAGGCACCACCAGGGAGGATGCCAGAACAAGTGTGCTTACTGAAGCTGGAAGGTCCCTTGGAGAAATCGCCTCCCGGACCATGCCCTGAGCCTGGTTAATCCCCGGCAGGTTCTTCCACCGGGATGCCATCCCGTTACTATACCGCACCAGGATTTTTACCGGGATCCCAGCCCGGCACTATACCCACCAGGGGTTTCCACCGGAATCCCTAACACTGCAGGATTTTCCACCGGAATACCATGCCAGCAAAAATCATAAAACCGTTTCACCGAAACCTACTGCGTGTACCTACTGCACCACAGACAGCTCCTTTTCCATCTGCTGGAGGGCCTTTTCCATGAACTCCAGCCTCTGTCGGGCCAGCTGCTTGCTTTTGTTCAGTATCAGGTGCTTCTGGGCCCTGTTTTTATACTCCTTAATCAGGCTGACTGCTTCGAAAAGTGTTTTTGCTCCCCTCCAGAAAAAAGCCCCGATAGCCAGTCTGGCAATACCGGTCATTCCCAGCGAGTCCAGGATATTGGCATCGTGAAGCATCTCAGCTTCTTTAAACCGTGGACTTCCCTCCGGAATGTGGTTCAGTATTGCCTCTTTCACCAGGGCTATTTTGTCAGGGTGGAAGCCCACTTCGTGCAGTACTGCTTCGGCCCTTTCCGCTGATTCCAGCTGGTGTGGTTCAGAGAGTATGATGTCGTGCAGGTAGGATGCAGCATATAAAACCTCGTCATCATAAACGTCCTCCAGTTGTCTGGCCAGGTGATATACCCGGTTGCAGTGGTCAAATCCCCGTGCCAGCCTCCCTGCGCTCATGTCTTTTGAATACTGTATAATTATATTCCTCAAGTGTACTATCCCCCTGGTTTTTGTTTGCAGGTTATTATATATTTTAATATATTTTTTGTCAATTAAACCCTGATATCCCTCTTTACAGGCATGTAGTATGAAAATTTATGATACCCTGTCTGGAAAAAAGGTGGACCTGGTACCCAAGTCCCCGGGAAGGGTAGGGATCTATCTATGCGGGCCCACGGTGTACGATTATGGGCACCTGGGGCATGGGCGTTCAGCAGTGGTTTTTGATCTGCTGCGAAGGTACCTCATGTACAAAGGCTACCAGGTCACATTTGTAAGAAACTGGACGGATATAGATGACAAGACTATTGAGAGGGCCCAAAAAGAGGGTACATCGGTACGGGAGCTTTCCCGTAGGTTTATACGGATATACCAGGATGACTTTTCCAGACTGAACCTGCTGGAGCCGGACTGCGCACCAATGCCCACCCGTCATATCCAGGATATAATTGACTGCATCAGCAGGCTTTTTCAGAATGGGCATGCCTATGTACTTGATGACGGGGTGTATTACGATATTTCCACTTACCAGGACTACGGTAAACTCAGCGGGCAGTCTCTGGACCAGCTCCGTTCCGGTGCCAGGGTGGAAGGCTCGGAAAAAAAGCGAAATCCAGGAGATTTTGTGCTGTGGAAATTTGAAAAGCCGGGAGAACCTTCGTGGCCCAGCCCATGGGGCAGGGGCCGCCCGGGGTGGCATATAGAGTGCTCTGCCATGAGTGTCAGGTATCTGGGGGGAGAGTTTGACATCCACTGCGGAGGCCAGGACCTTATATTCCCCCACCACGAGGACGAAATAGCCCAGGCCAGAGGTGCAGGCTACCCCTTTGCCCGGTACTGGATGCACAATGGGTTTTTAAATATAGACAATGAAAAGATGAGCAAGTCACTGGGGAACTTTTTCACCCTGAGAGAGATCTTTGAAAAGTTCCATCCTTTGACTGTACGTTTTTTTCTTCTTTCAGCTCACTACAGGGCGCCTCTGAACTTCAGTGATTATACCCTGAGGCAGGCTGAAGCTACCCTGCAGAGGTACAACGATTTTATTATCCGGGTTTCTGAGGTTGCAAATGAATCAGGGAGTGGTGCACAGAGAGAGGGGATTTCCAGCCAGGTGCAGCACATAATCCGCAGGACCAGGGAAGGTTTTATTCAGGGGATGGATGATGACCTTAATGTATCGGCTGCACTTGCCTGTGTATCAGATGTGGTCAGGGAGGTCAACATCATGATTGACAGGGAGGAGGTTTCACCGGCTGAGGCATCGGCTGTAGTGGATGTTATGAAAGAGCTGAACTCGGTAATGGGCACCTTCACCTTTGAAAAGGGAATACTCCCCCGGGACATAGAAAAGCTTATAGCAGAGAGGGCGGAAGCCCGAAAAAGAAAAGACTTTCAGAAGGCAGATTCTATAAGGGAGCTTCTTCATAACAAAGGCATTGTGC
>JBMCUI010000147.1:0-6071 GCA_048622675.1 Spirochaetota bacterium
GGCGAGCTCTCCCAGTCCGGGGATCAAATCATCCCGGTGCACCCCCAGCTGGTGGGAGCTGGCCCTTCCGGAAGGGTGGACGTAGGAGTGCTCTACGATCACCAGGGCAACTTTTTCCCCAGCCCGCTTCTGGTAATGGGCAATGAGCTCTGGAGTTGCCCTGCCCTCCGCGGTGGCCAAATTGTTTGCCATAGGAGGCATGGCAATTCGGTTGCGCATTACCCGGCTTCGGACAGCCAGATTGGTAGAAAGAAGACTCATACTTTATTCTTCCTTTTTTGTGTATTTCCCATCAAGCTTTGCAAGTACAGTGGTCCCCTTCATAAGGGTAAGTTTTTTCCAATCACAACCCTTCTGAGTACTGCAAACTCCCCTAAATGGTACGCATTGTGGTCTGCCACTATCAATATCTCCCTGAGAATGTTGTGCTCGGAGGACTCCGGCAGGGGAGAAGACAAATCCGTCCCAGGGTCTTTTACCAGCTCCTTCAGCACTTCCAGGTCGTGTACAATTTGTGTTACGGTTCTTTTCCATACGGATGTGTCTGCTTTTTGGTTCTCACCGGGCCAGTATCCATCAGGCCATGAAGGGCTTTCATGCTCTGGATTTCTTATGTACTCCAGAATGTCCCATTGGGCGATTCTTATGTGCTCCAGCAGGTGCCAGAACGTGTAGGGAAAGTTAGGGGCTTTCGAGTTCATATACTCGCTGGGAAAACTCTTTACCACTTCGCCGAACCTCTTATGTGCATCACCACCCTCCAGAAGCTTTATGAGATGCTCTTTGAGTTTATTCTCCTGGTTCATTTTAACACCTCCTTTCCGGAAGCAGAAGGGCTGTATGCAGCCATCTATGATTTACCCCTGCCAGCCCCTTCCCCTCAAATCATTCCAGGGAGGATGTGTCTCGAAACGCTCGGGCTCAAGTATTTTTGGTCTGGGGTCTTCCGCCTGGTCAAGCTGGAGGACCATCCATTTTGGATAGGGTGTACCGGGATGGGAGACTTTATCCAGAAGCTCGAAGTCCTCCTCGGTAAGGTTAAGGTCCACGGCCCTGATATTGTCCTTAAGGTGCTGGGGCTTGCGGGCAGCGATGATCACTGAGCTGATCATGGGCTGTGAGAGAAGCCAGGCGAGAGCTGCCTGGGCGGGAGTAGCCCCGTGCCTCCCGGCAGTCTCCCTCAGGGCTTCCACCGCCCTGTATCCCTGCTCCACATCAAAGGGTACGAACCATCCAGCCTCTGCAAAACGTGTCCCCCGGGGAGGAGGGTTGTCCCTGTCGTACTTCCCGCTTAAAAACCCTCCTGCCAGGGGGCTCCATACCAGTATGCCGATATTGTAGTACCTGCAGAAGGAGATGAAATCATACTCCAGGTCTCTGCCTACAAGGCTGTAGTACATCTGGGCGGTGACGAACTTCTCCAGGTTCTGCCTCTCCTGGATGCCCAGGGCGGTAGCTGCCTGCCAGGCCAGGTAGTTGCTGAACCCCACGTACCTTACCTTCCCCTGCCGAACTAGGTCATCGAGGGTTCGCAGGGTCTCCTCCAGAGGGGTGTTGCTGTCCCACCCGTGTATCTGGTACAAATCGATATAGTCAGTCTGTAGACGCTTCAGACTGGCATCTATTTCCTGCATGAGGTTCATCCGTGTGGCGCCGCTTCTGTTGAAGTTCTTGTCGCTCATAGGCAGTCTTGCCTTGGTTGCGAGAACAATCTCTTTCCTGATCCCTTTAAGGGCGTTTCCCAGCAGGGCTTCACTTTCTCCCCTGCTGTACACGTCCGCAGTATCAATGAAGTTTATCCCTTCATCCAGTGCCAGTTTTACAGTCTCATTGGTGGCCTTCTGGTCCAGGTTGCCCATGTCCATTCCCTTGCCGAACTGCATGGACCCCAGGGCTACTGAGCTGACAATTATTCCGCTGTTGCCAAGCCTTCTGTATTTCATATGGCACCTCCTTTTCCTGTACGAGTATTACTCTGTCATATTTTGTTGAACACAATAATTCGGTCTGAACAGGATGGCAATAGGAGAATAGAATAAAAGCTGAACAATTTCACGACCCGGTCTTGGAAAATATCCAACTTGCCCATTCAGTTTATCTGGTTCATTGCTCTGGCCATAGTAATATGGGTTATACTGTAAAATTCTCGCTTCGAAATTGGACCTGCGTTACAGGGGGAACAGAAACGCTGCGGTTGCCTTGGGCGTACTGTTGGATATGGTGAAGATCAGCAACTTCACGATCGTGGGGGGTAACCGCTGGATAAGATGATCGTAACGGGCCGCTCCGATGCAACCTGAACAGCGGGCGGGCCTTGGCTGACCGGAAAGGGAGACGAAAATTTATGCATCCCCGGGAAAGGATCATTAATGCACTGGAGGGCAGGCCCTCTGACATACTCCCGTACGTGGATGGGTGCAACTGTACCGAAGGTGTCCTGGCCTTCTTCGGTCCTCAGGTGATGAAGGCCTCCTGGGAGGAGATCGCGCTTCTGGAGGCTGAGCTCTTCGGCTCAGACTGGGTGGTCATTCCCGCCCCCTGAACATTCCCGGCCAGCCCGGGTTTTTCTGCGATATAATTTCGCAGGACAGCACCCACATTCTGGCGCGGACCTGCTACGGCGGCCTCTGGTACTGGCCCAAAAGCCCATACTTCGCCAAGGCGGTGTACAATCCTGTACACAAGAGGGAAGATTTTGAGAATCTTCCGGAACCTGACTTGGATTCCCACAGCACCAGGATCAAGTCATTGAAGGACCCAGTGAGCAGGCTCAAGGACCGTGGATATTTTGTCACCATGGAGGGCAGTAGTATCTATTCCCAGTCAATCTTTCATCGTGTTTTTTCAACCCTCCTTTCCAAAGGTTTCCTCAAGCCAGGTGCGTATCTCGTCCCTCACACGTTCAAATACCTGGACAACCCGCTCGCAGTCACCAGCCGCTTCCGAAGGGTCTTCGAAGGTCTTGTGCAGGAGTTTTTTCCCTGGAAAAAAGGGACAGTTTTCCCTGGCACTGTCACAGACCGTTACCACATAATCGAAGTGCTCCCCCCCGAACTCCTCTATGGATTTTGACCGATGGTGGGAGATGTCAATGCCCGCCCGCTTCATCACCTCCACCGCATGTGGGTTGACAGCGGTTTTTTCAGTTCCCGCACTAAAGGCTTCATACCTGTGTCCATACAGGCTGTTCATCAGCCCTTCAGCTATCTGGGAGCGGGCTGAGTTGTGTGTGCAGATAAACAGTACTCTTTCTTTTTTAATACGATTCTTTTTCATGCGGTTATTCCTGCATATAATGGCTTCGAATCCTGCTTCTGATGCAAGGTAGTTCCTTTTTTTCTATTTACCAAATATAACATATTTATAGGTATAAAATAAGAGGGGTTTGCCCAAATGCAGGGCATTTGGTCCTGGTTCATAAAGCTGATACTCTGAATCTGCCCGAAGCTGGGGTTGGGTGTACCCATGAACATTACTTTGTCCATAGCCTGAAAAAGAGTATCTTTGTAGGGAACATCATACAAAATACATTCATAGTAATGGAGGAGGAGTAATTATGTGCCTGTCAAATGTTTACCTTGAGGAAAAAAAGCAGGACAAGCTGGTGATAGAAGAAGCCCGGCAGGTTAGTGCTGACCAGGAAAATGTTCAGGTCTGTTCACTCATGAATGAGAGGAAAACCCTTCAAGGCTACTACATAAGTGAAGTCAACCTTATAGAGAACTATGTGATACTCCAGAAAAGGTAAGGAGACCAAAGAATATGAACGAACACCATCATCACCATGAGGATGTTAAAAAACTGGAGGCCGGGCTGCCGTATTTGCTGAAACACAACCGGGAGCATGAGAAAGATATACAGAAATGGATCCAGAGAGCAAAAGAAGCACATCAGGATGCAGTTGCCGGTGACCTGCAGAAAGTACTGGAGCTTACCAGCCAAATCTCCGGATACTACGAGGATGCGCTGAAAAAATTGAATACCGGCAGGACCAGCCAAGAATAAGCTTGCAGTATAACTACGATGCGGCCCTTAAGCTTACAGGGCCAATACGTGGCGCCCCTCTTTCATATATTCAGTGAGGGGGGCTCCCATTTTTTTAACCTCTATACCCAGCCGGATCAGCTGATCGACTACACCGTACATTTCAGCGCAGGTGACGCATGCCTCCACCACTATGCCGGCATCAATCATCTCCCTGACATACTCCTGCAGCTCCTGGTCTTTGCTCAGCAGCAGGGCGGATGGCCCCCATACGATGAGCACGATATCCTTCCACCACCATTTGAGTTTGGAGTTTTTGGTGTACATGAACACCATTTTGATGGCTGCATCCCGGTCTCCGCTGGTCCACAGCACCACCAGCTTGTCATTGTTAACGGCCATTGCACATCTCCTTATTTATAGTGGGCCAACTTTAGTAAACAATTCAACAATGCCCTGCCTGTGGCAGGAGACTATTTTTTTTAGTTCCATTTTTAATAGTTTTTCTGGTCAAAGTAAAGTGAAACATCGTTTTATCAATGAGAATGTTAATAAAACTGGAGGCCGGGGTGCTGTATTTAAAAAACCAGTTACGTTTCGTCGAGAAGTTCACGAACTTTTTGGGCTAGAGCAGCAGTGGTAAACGGTTTCTGGAGGAACGGTATACCATTTTCAAGCACACCATGGTGTACAATGGTATCATCTGCATAACCTGAGATGTATATAGCCCTTGTCTTTGGAAACCGTTCCAGGATATTTTCCACTACTTTCCTCCCGCTGATCCCCGGAAGCACCACATCGGTGATAATCAGGTCGGGAGGATTTTCCATTTTTTTCAGTAATGCGAAGGTCTCCTCAGCATCATTTGCCGCAATAACATTGTACCCCAGGTTTCTCAGACTGGTGGAGATCACATTTTTTACAGCTTCTTCATCCTCTATGAGCAGGATTGTCTCATCTCCCCGTTCGACCTCGGCAGGCCGCTCGCTGTTGTCCTCCGCGTAAACCTGTTCATATATACGGGGAAAATAGATACTGAACGAGGTTCCTTTGCCCGGTGCACTGTCGACGAAGATATAACCTTCACTCTGCTTTATAATTCCGTATACTGTTGCAAGACCAAGGCCTGTTCCTCCATTGGATTTCTTTGTAGTGAAAAAGGGTTCAAAGATGCGCTGCCTGATGTTCTCATCCATCCCCTGGCCTGTGTCGCTTATCTGCAGCAGAACATATTCACCTGGTGCAACCACCGGGGGCCAGTGCTGATGTCCTACAGAAATATTGTTGGTAGAGATGGTCAGTATTCCGCCGTGGACCATGGCGTCACGAGCATTTGCTGCAAGGTTCATTATTACCTGCTCTACCTGGGTTGGGTCAACTTTTATTTTACCAAGCGCTCCGTTAAAATCGAGCTTTAACTCAATATCTTCACCTATAATTCTGGCCAGCATCCGGGTAAGATTTGAAATGAGCCTGCAGGAGCTCCTGTTCTTTTTTTCTGAGGGCCTGTTCTGCTTGCTTTTTTTCTGTTATATCCCTGTAGATAGCAAAAACACCTATCTTTTTTTCCTCCATGTTTACCGGGGTTCCCGGTACAGACACATTGATAAGCTTTCCGTCCTTTCGTTTTCTCACTGTCTCCCCCACGACTTTGAAGCCCTTTTGCACCTTCCTGGTAAGTCTTATACCTTCCTCCCGGTATTCTTCAGGCACGATAAGAGAGTTTATTCGCTTGCCCAGAACTTCCTGTCTGGAGTACCCGAACAGGAGCAGAAACTCATTGTTGGCTCTTAGTACTCTTTCTTCATTGTCAAGAAGGACTATCCCTTCAGGGGCATTTTCAAACAGAGCTTCCATATAAGCCATGTGTTCCATATGTTCACCCAATCTTTTTCCTTTTTGGTAAATAGAGCCGGTGAATCTCCATGCTTATAATTAACGTACTATCAAATTATACAGGAATTTGGCCAAGAATTCCAAAAAATCTGGTTTTTATTTGTAAAAAATTCCTGGGTTTTTCATGTTTCAGGTGTTAAAATAAACTCAACACACTCAGGTATACTATGTATGGTAAAAAACGGATATGG
>JBMCUI010000148.1:0-6022 GCA_048622675.1 Spirochaetota bacterium
GTATAGATGTGGATCAACAACAGCATGATTACCAGATAATGTTCACCAAAGTAAGAGAAGTTTACCTGGATAACACCTTCAGCAGTGGCAACTTAGAAGATTTTTTCGGAAGCTCTCTTCAAGAGAGCTTCAACTACGAGTTTTCCTGGTTTCCCTCAAGCAGTTTGTTTGTATTTACCTCCAACGGAGGGCTGGGAGAATATAATATCTTTATTGGTTCGGTAAAAGAAAATGACCCTGAACTATTAAACCTGATAGATTTTTTACACCCTAAAAAATTTAATAAATATTTCATGCTTACGGAGGAAATAAAAAAGGACGGGCAGGCTAAAGTTTCCCCAGATGGCACCCAGCTTGTTTATACCTCAGGTAGAACCGGGAATGGGGACCTTTACCTGTTGGACCTGGTCACCGGGAACCACAGGAGACTTACCTACAGTGATAATACTGATTTCTACCCCAGGTGGTCTCCTGACAGCAAAGAAATTGTTTATACATCCGGAAACGAACATTCTCATGATATTCATGTAATAAGAGATGTAGGAGGCGCAGACGAACATGACCAGGTGCTGGTAAGCTGGTTTTTTGATGATGTTCTTCCTAAATATTCTCCAGATGGAAAAAAGATATCTTTTTATACCACCTACAACCTGGAAGGGGACCCATTTAATACCAGGAGATGGGGCCTGATGATTATTCCCTCAGATGGTTCTGCACCAAAAAAGGGGGAAGAGCTGATTGATTATTTTCACATACCCAATGTAATCAAAGACAACTACCAGGCTACAGCCTGGTTTCCGGACAGCAGGCATATCATATACGCTAAAAATATTGATAGTGATTATAATCCAATTTATATTTATAATACCCGGACCAGGGAGGAGCGGTATATAAATACCAGAACTTCCATCAATCATGATGTTACTGTTTCTACCCATGGACTGGTCTCATTCAGGGCCCAGTATCTGGGATGGGACAGAATCTACATCGCGAACACTACTTATTTTCAAGAATACCTCAGGAAGAAATATGGCAATTAATACCATAAAAAAACCTCTTCTTATTGCATTGTTTATTTTTTTCCCCCTTTACTCTGCTTACCCAATTCCTAAAGAGGTAGAAAAAGCCCTTATGCTTAACAGAATAAACCACTTTGACGAGGCCCTGGAGGTGGTAAATAATGCACTGGCAGAAGAAAAGATCAAGCCGGATATAACTTCTGCCTATACTATCGGAAGAATTCTTTACCGCAAGGGAGTACTTTACAGGGAAATGGCAAAGATCGACGTGCTTACCCAGGTAGGGAGTCTTTTACAAATAAAACAAAGTGGGCCTGATTTTACCGAGGAAATAAAGGTTTTCCTGGGTATGGCTTATTTTTTTAATAATCAGTTCAAGGAGTCTATTGACGTTTTACGTAATATGGTAAAAAATAAAAAGCTTAACGGCCAGCTGTACAACCTTTCACTGGTTTATTTGGGGGCTTCATATTATAAGACAGATCAGAAACAAAAGTCACAAAAAATATGGGAAATGGTGAATACAACCAATCCTCTGGCCGGTTCTGTACTGGGGTACATGTATGTCCATCTGGATATAGATCCGGTACGTGCAGAGGAAATTACCCGAAAAGCCCTGCTCCAGGCCCAGCAAAAAAATCCTGTGTACATCCATACCCTAAAAGTCAATCATGCATATGCCCTGCTTGGTATTGGGAAATTTAATCAGGCATATGAAATGGTTTCCAAGGTAAATCTGGATAGTCCAATGTATGTCTACAGGCCGGACCAGAAAACAGAAATGAGGTTTTACGACCTTTCCCTGCTGGACAGCTACAGCAAGATCATTTTTGGGGAATCCATAAAGAACCTGGAGCCCATTATCACTGCATCTTCCGGTGAACTGGCCAGTTTTGCTTCTTATTATGTGGCGCAGATGTACCTTTTTTTGGGTGAGATGGAGAAAAGCAACCAGTATGCAGCAAGAGCCAGGAAGCTGTCTGTGGTAAGCTCCCTTACCATGATAAGGGCAGTGGCACTGGAAGCTTCTACCTATATTCTGCGCCAGGACCCTAAAAAGGGAATTAAGCTCATGCAGGAGGAAACGGAGAGGATATATGGAGAGCCTTCAGCTCTGCTGGAAATGATAGAAGTGCTAATATCTTCTGGAGTTGATTATGGAGAAATCAAGAAATTTGTGGACAAAGTGGAGGAATACATTTACGATAGCAAATGGAACCGCTCCAGAAGAGACAACGCTTTACTGGGAGAGTTGTCTTTATATACGGGGAGGACCATCAGGGCCCTCTATTACCTGGAGAGGACCAGGGATAAACCTCACAAGAATAAGATTGAAACGAATGATCCCACCTTTTTACTAAAACTGTCATATGTTTACTATATTGAGGAATATTTCCCTGAGAGTCTTGAAATACTTTTTGCAATGGGGAAGCATTTCTCAGGAGTGAGGCCCCTGCAGGATGCAGTTCAAACTGTTTATTCCTACAAGCAAAAGGGAGCCGGAGAAGCCATACTGGACTGAGAGGGGTTTCAAAATGAATGGTTTTAAAAAGAAAAGCTTCATCCTAGCAGTAATATCTTGTATCCTGATGCTGTTTGTAAGCCTGCCTGCAGGCGCTGACCAGGGGGAGAGTAGACTGGTATACGGAGAGTATGGGGGCCCAACCCGGCTGGTTCCAGTACTGGCAAATGATTCCATATCTATCAGGCTGATTGAACTTATTTACAGCTCACTGGTTTACTATGGTCCGGATGGTGAACTCAAAGACGATCTGGCAAAAAGCTGGGAATTGTCCTCCAACATGGAAAGGGTGACCTTCCATCTACGCCGGAATGTAAAATGGCACCCTCTGCCCGGTGAAAAAAAAGGGAGGGATTTCAAGGCCGATGATGTGGTAAAAACATTTGAAGTGATGATGAATCCTAAAACCATAACTTCTCTCCAGTCCCGGTACAGCTTTATTGACCGGGTCAGAAAGGCTGATGATTATACAGTAATATTTGAGCTGAAACGGCCGGTATTGAATGTTCTGGGAAGGTTCAGTTTCAAGGTTCTACCTTCCTTTATTCTCAAAGGTGTGGAATATCTCAAAGGTGACGAAGACCTGTTGCTGTACAAGCATCCCATTGGAACAGGGCCTTACCGGTTTGTTTCCCGGGAAGGTCCATCCTCGGAGATAGTTTTAGAAGCCTACGCTGATTATCATCTGGGCAGACCGAATATTGACCGAATAATTATGCGGCCATTTGCTGATCAGAACATCGTAACTCAGACTCTTCTCTACGGTGGTATTGATCTGGAGGTAAGGGTACCTCCCAGGGATATAGCCGAGATTCAGGGAGATGCCAGGTTTGAGTTGACCCCCTACAGCACCCTCTCTTTTTCATTTTTTGGGTACAACATGAGGAACCCGGTGCTGGCTATCAAGGAAGTAAGAAGGGCCATTACCTATGCAATCAACCGGGAGGAGATGCTGGAGTCTTTTTTTGAAGGCAAGGGCCAGCTTATATCAGGACCATTTGCTCCCGGGAGCTGGGCTTACAACCTGGATGTAAAACCCACCCCTTACTCTCCGGAGAAAGCTAGACAGCTCCTGGAGAGCGTGGGCTTTACCGAGCGAACAGAGAATCGGATAAGAAAAAGGGGAAGTTACAATCTGGAGTTCCAGATGGTGGTCCCCATTTCCAAAGAGAATGAAACAACCAAAAGAGTGATCCTGGCTTTTCAAAATTACCTGAAAGAAGTAGGGATAAAAATAAACATAAGGTGGCTGGAGTGGAAGGCGTGGATGGAAAATGTTTTTGTGGACCATAATTTTGACATAATCTATGCAGACTGGCTTTTTGATGATTCATTTGATATATCTTCTTTGTTCCACTCCAGAGAAATAGGACCGGGTAAAAATAACTTCGGCGCCTACCGTAATCCACAGGTAGATGCACTTCTGGATGAGGCCCGGGCTACAATGGATATAGACAAAAAACGCACCATTAACCACAAACTGCATCAGATTCTGGCCGAAGAGCAGCCTTATACCTTTCTGTGGACGCTCACCAATTATGCTGCCTATAATCAAAAACTTAGACATGTTGAAATCCATCCTACCAGATTCTTTACCTATATCAAAGATTGGTATATCGAGAAAGAGGAATAAATAAGGATGGTTCGCTTGGTAAGGGTTTTTATCAGGGAGGTTTTTTATACTGTTATTCTTATTATAGGGGTAACATGGATACTTTTTTTGCTTTTCAATTTGATGCCAGGAGAATTTCTGGGAAAAGGTGAAGGCCTGCCCCATTACCTGGAGCTTCTGAAGGGGCTTTTTACCTTCGATTTCGGAACCTCCGTTGTATCTGGAAGAAACATTAATGGTATTGTTTTCCCTGCCTTCAAGAATACTCTTATTCTCACTGCAGGTGCTATGGTTATCTCTGTAATGGTTTCGGTTCCAATAGGGGTATTTTCAGCCTATCGAGGTTTCAAGAGCTACTCCTGGCCCCTGTCAGTATTCTCTTACATTATTTCTTCGATTCCGGTATTTTATTTTGGGTATCTGGTACTGTATGTGGTTTCACGCTACACCGGGATGCTGCCAATTTACTTTCCCAGAGGTACCGGGGAAGGGAGACAGGTCCTGGCCTTTATTCTTCCTGTTCTGGTGCTGGGATTTGGGAATGATGCCATCTCAGAAATTGTCCGGCTGATTACCAATGAACTGCGAAGGGTGATGTCTACAGATTATGTCATAGCTTCCAGAGCTAGAGGTGAATCTGTACTGCGAAGCTCAATAAACGAAGGAGTGATGATCCCTCTGATATCTATAATATTTTCCAAAATACCCTTTTTAATAGGAGGAGCGGTAGTAGTGGAACATGTATTTAACTGGCCGGGAATGGGAAGGCTAGCTTTTCAATCCACCCTGGGCAGAGACCTGCCGGTGCTGATTGCAATAGCTTTTCTTTCAGTGCTGATGGTTAGAGTGGGAATGATTTTAAAAGAGTTGATTTTATGCTATTTTAATCCGGTTGAGACCCAGTCATGAAGAGGTTTTATTTCGAAAAGGAGAAACAGGTTTCAGAAAGCTTTTACGTTCCTCTTTACCGGAGGGCGAGTGTTCAGGATGTTATATCTATCGGTTTTGGTCTATTCGTGGTAGCGTATCTGGCGGCGTTCTTTTTTATATCGGTTGCAGGAATATTTATCGAGGACCCCATGCAGATAGACATAAAAAATATGTTTTTACCTCCTTCTTTTGATCATCTTTTTGGTACGGACTATCTGGGCAGGGATATCTTTTCCAGAATAGTAAAAGGAACAGAAGCGTTTTTTATACCCGGTCTTCTTGCCATAACCATTGCTACAGTATTTGGAATTACCTTTGGAATAATATCAGGTTTTTCTCCACCAATACTCTCAAGGGTGGTGTTCTATATTTTAAATATTATCGATTCAATACCCCGGTTTATTCTTATCCTGATGATTATCGCAATTTTTTCTCCTTCAATTTATCTGATAATGGTTTTTGTAGGGATTACCAGCATACCGAAAATAGCTTCCTATACCAGCTCCAAAGTAGATGTACTGAAAAATCAGGGGTTCATTGAAGCCTGCAGGGCCTTGGGCCTTTCTCAGAAAAGTATTATTTTCAAACACATTGTGTGGCTGTCATCCAAATCAGTTCTTATAATTCAGGCAACCCTGGGAATGGGTGAAGCCATCCTGATAGAGACTTCTCTCTCCTATCTGGGAATAGGGGTTCAGGAGCCGATCCCCAGCTGGGGGAACATGGTGGCTATGGGCAAGGATTTTTTCTTCCAGGGAAAAATATGGCTCTCCACCATACCTGCTCTGGTAATACTGGTTACTATAATGGGTTTATATCTTCTTGGGGATGGTTTAAACTCTGTTTACAACGAAAAGGTTTCCCGGTAATGGCATTGATCAGTCAACTTGAACACTTAAAAGTGTACTTTTACGACCAGAGAGACAAGCGGTTTATAAG
>JBMCUI010000149.1:0-5993 GCA_048622675.1 Spirochaetota bacterium
GTAGGCGGCCCCTCTCAGAGAATTGGTGGGCCCCGAGGCAATAGTAAAAACAGGATACTTCTGTGCATATTCTACGGACATCAGGGTACCGTCATTCTGAGTGATAAACAGGTCTGATTTAATATTGTTTTCTCTGAGTACGGATTGAAACGAACCGTAGGCAGAACGGGCGATTTTAGAAATAGCTGCGTTAAGTAGGGTGGCATTTTCTCTTTCCAGTATCCCGATGCTTCCGATTTCGCTGGAAAGCGATACCGGAAAATCGCTGCCGAAAAACTCGGCTGCCGTCTCCTTTACCATCAGCTCCTGTTCACTGTTTACCGGAGAAAAAACACAGGAGACGGCAAGTGCTTCTATATTCTCATCTTTAAGGGAATGCAGCGCATTTTTTATTTCATCATTGTCAGGCTGAGAAAGGTGTTTTCCTGTGTATTCGTAGCCCCCTTTTACCATACGATAATGCTTTCCGATGCAGGAGATTATATCAGACGGCCAGTCCATAAACGGAGGTATTGCCAGTCCTGAAGGAGCCCCCAGGCGGATTATGCCTACCCTGCACAGCCCTTTTCTTTCTACTATAGCATTGGTGGAGTGGGTGGTGCCGAGCATGGCATGGACTATACTGGATGGATCGATGCTGCTTTCCTCCAGCACTCCCCTGACTGCATTTTTTATTCCTGTGGATACATCTTCGGAGGTGGTTTTCTTGCATTTGCTTACTATTCTGTCATCACTGTCCAGAATTACTGCGTCGGTGTTGGTGCCCCCCACATCGATTCCCAATCTATATCTCATTTTCTGCTCCTTTTTACCAGTTCTTCGATTGGACGGTAGTCTACATCATACTTGAAATATCGAGGGCCCACCTGGGCCAGACCTTTTTCGGTTCTCCACTTGGCATCACAGGGTATGCCGATAATAGCCACTCTCTGGCCGTAGCGGAAATTTTCGGTGGTGATGGGCCTCCCGTTTTCGCGGTCCAGTACAGTAATCAGGTCCGGCACCATAACACAGGGAGTACCATCGATATATCCGATCAGGTTTTCATTCTGAAACTCAAGATCGAAAATAGAGCCTTTAAAAGACTCTATTCCCTCAAAACTGGCCTTTCCCCTGACAAAACCGGTGGTCAGGTCTCTCTGGACATCTGTCACTTTACCTTCAAAAAGGCTGAAGCCGCCGGTAACCTCAAGTATTGAGTGCACCCGGCTGATGTTTTTTCTGTCAGACTGCAGGATCCTTCTGCCTATTTCCATGGCCAGAGATATGGTGCCCCTCACGCAGTACTTTTTCAAAGTGCTGCCGTCCATAACATAAAGACCTATCATTGAACTCAGTCCCATGGCCACTGTTACTGCCCGTGACAGAGTCTCCACCCAGTCATTATCAATGGTTTCGAGCACTACTTTGTTGCCTTTTTCATCACAGCATACCATAGGAGAGGCGCTGAGACCTCCCAGGCTGAAGGTAACCATGGGTATTTCGGGAAAAGCCCTGCCCATTCCATCGCAGTCCACCAGAGGCAGCCCCAATCTTGCAGCTGTATAAACGGGGATGCAGGAGTTGATGCCTCCTGCCTCTATGGACATTACTGCATAGGCTTCTTTCCCAAAAAACGACTCTACAGCCTTGAATGCTGACTCCGGTTCCTTGCCGTTGGGGAGCTTCTCCAGCATTACTGCAGGAGCCCCCATCATGGCTGATGGTATAACCAGCTCCTGGTCAGGCACATCATCCGGTTGAATAAGCGCCACTTCGCCTTTTTCCATTATTGCTTCTTTGGCCATCAGCTTGCCCAGATAGGGGTCGCCTCCCCCGCCGGAGCCCAGCACTGCTGCTCCTATAGCAAGGTATTCAATGTCTTTTACTCCCAGAGTTGGCAATTTTTATCTCCTTTAATTGCTGCCGCATCGTAATTCTATAATAAGCGTCCTTTTTATATACCAGTTTTTATTATTTGATTTACATTGAGCAATTTTCAATAATATTTAGTAACTATTATCCACCATTTATTGCAGTAATGTCAAGTATTTTTATGCACCTGGTGTTTGGGCCGCGAAAAAATTTCTTTTATATAAAGGGTTTCATCCTTTTAATTTTTCTGCCCTCGAATTCACCTGCAGGTATAAAATACTGCTTCAAACAGCCTGGTATAAGGTTGAAAATTTCCTGAGTGAGGTACAGACCGCCGGCCCGGGCAAATTTATGTCCCAGGTGAAAAATAGAGTTTAGAGAATCGGAAATAATGGTCCCCGTATTACCCCTTTTCTCATAAACAGTACTGCCAATATGAAGAATAATATGATAGGAAAGAGGTACGTGAAGCTCCAGCTCTTCAATGCTGATAAGATTTCGGTCCAGTATAAGCCTGAAGCACAGAACAATGACATCACAGCTTTTTCCATTATGAGGAAAAAGTATCAGTCCTTCCAGATTGTTCCACATCCAGATTTTCCCATTTAAAGGTGAGACCGCCTGGTGAAGAAATTTCTGAAAACTGGAATCAACGCTCTGTATGGAGCTGTAACTCAGCTTTTCCTTCAGTGCTGCCGGGTTGTCCGCACGAATGTACATCATGCAAAAAGTATATTCCCTGCCCGGGACAATGTCCGCCCAGTTAGTTCCTGATTGAATGGAACAGGGGGATGAAGAGGACAGTGAATGGACAGCTGCCCTGCTGGAGTTGGGGGAAGGGTCGGACTCTACGGCTGTAGAGCCGTTTTCCAGAGCGCAGGATCCAAGCTGAAGTTTGCGGCGTAAATCCAGCACTTTGTTGAATCTTTCTTTTGAAAGAGTTGTATGAAAAATTTCTCCTCCAATGTAGTCGCATGCTCCCTGAAGAAAACACCCACCGATGTCCTTGATTTGTTCTTCCGGGTCTATTATGCCGTAACTGTACAGCCTGGTATCAGAGAGGTGGTTTAAAATTATTTTTCTTTCAGTCTCTGAGTAACCTGATACATCAATGTAAATAAAGCAGTCTTTTTCAATTTCTTTTACAGCCCTCTTTAGTTGGTTGCAGGGAAAGTAGCGAGTAGGAATACCGGTCTGTGATTCAGTATTTTTAAAAATGCTGCGAATACGAACATCTTCTGAGATTACCAGAACCTCCATTTATTTTTCCCATTGTATTCTATAAGTGTAGTAAGTTTGATTGTTGTCCTCCACTGGTATAAACTGGTTTGCCAGAACCGGTTTGAGCTCCGCCATTACCACCCTGGAAATGGTAAGGCTGTCAGGCAGGGTATATTTTGATTCCATTTCCATAAGATGTTTTATTGTTTCACTGTTTTTGAGGTTTTCCTGGTCATGGGTGTATTCATAGGGACCGGAGTGGACAGCAAGGCGTATACCTACAGGCCTGTGCAGCCTGTCTGAAAATAAATTGTAAATAAAAAGCCGGTGCAGTATATCAATTGCACACAAAGCAGCCCTCTGGTTTTTCCCTGGGTAATTAAAAGCCAATAATCCCCCGTCTCCTTCCCAGCTCCATATCCGTCCGTTGCGTTTGGTAGCAGCCTTTTGGATAATATTTCGTACCTGGGAGTAAACTCCATTGATTAGTTCTATGTCGTGTTCCCTGACCAGCTGGGAGTTGCTGACCATATCGATGTATAAAAATGTGAGGATGTATTCCTCTCCCTCCACCAGAGTGCCCCAGTTCATGGTGCTTTTTATGGTGGGGTCTTCTATAAATATTCCGGTTTTCCGGTCATAGATTAATCCGTGCTGGGCAATTCCCTGGAGGATTTCATCAAGGTAGGAAATGGTATACCTGCGTCCTTTCAGGCCATGATAGTGGGTTTCAATAAGGAGATATATAAGCTGGGGGAAGAGCCCGAAGTTCTTCATATCATTGACTATCTGTCTGGCTGCGTTGAGGTTGGGTATGGGGATGCTGGAGGGAAACCCGGTCCTTTTATGAAGATCGTAATTCGGCATCAGCTTCCTGGCCAGTGTAAGCATTACGTTTACACCCATCGATTCAGCCAGGGATTTTGCTGTCAGGTGCAAAAGACTGCCGCTGATCTTGAGTGGCTGCTTTTTATTGTAGTATGCCAATACTTTTCCACCTGTATATGCAATGGTTTAATAAGGATTAATCACTCATGTATGCATTATATAACACTAAAAAGCTCTGCATTGGATGGGAAATGGTCTGATTATCATGTAATACGTTTTTACATAAGCTTTAATTATTTTATATATAATAAATTCCACAGCACACAATTATAAATGAACATATGGTATGGAAAATGTCAAGAAATTAATTCGCCAAATTTGGAGGTAGGTACAGGCCCGGCTGGAATACTGCTTGACTTATTAAGGGGGCGTTTTTAATGTTAAACATGTCCACTCCAGGGCAGAAACACATTGAAGGTGAAAATTGACTTCCGGAAGAAAACAAATTATTCTAGTATGATTATTTAAAGACCTGATCCCAATCTCTGCAGGGTCCTATACGGGAGGTAGATAATGACAGGGATATATTTTGGCATTGGAGCGAGTGCTGTTGCAATTATTACAATTATTTTACTCATTAAAGGAGTTGTTTCCAAGGAGCAGGGAACAGATGTAATGAAAAGGATAAGCCGTCAGATACAGCTGGGTGCTGCGGCTTTTTTAAGGAGAGAATATACCTATATTACTGTAGTAGTGGTTGTTATTGCTGCAGTTATGCTGATTGCTCAGAAATATTTTGGCTATATGTCTGCGGTTGCATTTGTAAGCGGGGCATGTGTGTCAGCTTTAGCCGGTTTTATAGGCATGACCATTGCGACCAGAGCAAATGTTCGAACCGCTCATGCTGCCGGGGATGTGGGGATTAAAGGTGCCCTGAATATTGCCATATCAGGTGGTGCAGTTATGGGGCTGAGTGTAGTAGGCATTTCGCTGCTGGGACTGGTGCTGCTGGTTTTCGGATTAGGAATATTCACTGAGACCAATCCAGATGAATTTTTGAAGAAGCTCAGTACCATAAACAGTTATGCCATGGGTGCAAGCCTGTTTGCGCTTTTTGCCAGGGCCGGAGGTGGTATTTACACCAAAGGTGCAGACATGGGAGCAGACCTGGTGGGTAAAGTAGAAGCAGGTATACCGGAGGATGATCCCAGGAACCCGGCGGTGATAGCAGATAATGTGGGAGACAACGTTGGGGATGTTGCAGGTCTGGGAGCTGACCTGCTGGAATCGTATGTGGAGTCCATTATTGCCAGCATGGTCCTGGCTACTTCTACTGTTGCAATAAGCGTAGCCCAGCTGGGGCCGGGGGACCTTCCCGGTGTAAAGAGAATGATACAGATTATATTGAGCATCGCGGGCTCGGGCATTATAGCATCCATAATCGGAGTAATGTTTGTGAAAGTGGCGGCAAGAAAGAATCCCCAGTCAGCACTGCTGAACGGAACTTATGTGGCTGCCGGCCTGACCATGGTTTTTGCAGCAGTGATAATTTCTCAGATGGGAACAGCTTTCGGGGCAGAACCCTACTCAAAATGGGGGCTGCTGTGGAGCCTGATTTCGGGAATCATTTCCGGTATAATCATAGGTTTTGTAAGTGAGCTTTACACCTCGGGGCAGTACCGGCCGGTCCAAAAACTGGCTCACAACTGTGAGACCGGTCCTGCAATTGGAGTGGTGGGGGGCATGGCCCTGGGACTGAAAAGTGTTTTCTTTCCGGTTATAGCCCTGGTCTTTGCTATTATTATTTCTCACTCATACGCCGGTATGCTGGGAATAGGTCTGGCTTCATTTGGGATGCTGGTTACATCGGGAATGATCGTTTCAGTTGACAGCTATGGTCCAATTGCTGATAACGCAGGAGGAATAGCAGAGATGTCCGGGATGCCTGAAAATGTGCGAGATGTTACAGACAGGCTCGATGCTGTGGGCAATACTACTGCTGCTATAGGAAAGGGTTTTGCCATTGGGTCTGCTGCCTATGCTGCTATAGGGTTACTTGCAGCGTACATGGTTTCAACCGGTATAGGCCC
>JBMCUI010000150.1:0-5982 GCA_048622675.1 Spirochaetota bacterium
TCGCATATCAGGGTATTGCCATTGGAAAGCCTCTGACAGTTGGAATACATAGAAGAATATATAAGCATCCTCATATCCCCGCTTTCCGGTCCCTCGTATGACCATACCATCTTATTTGACCGGGGATCAATTTCCAGTACCCGTGAATAATTCTGGGCCATACCGTTGGGGTGGAAGCCGTTGTCGAAAACCAGTACATTCCCGCTGTGCAGGTAGACAGGTGAATGCTGATGGGCCAGCTCGCCGTCCGTGCCCCAGCTCCATTTTACATTACCGGTGTTTTTATCAATAATGGCAATGGTGTTTACCTTGGCAAAGCTGACCAAAATACTGCCATCGGGAAGCTCAACGCACCCATTTCCATGAAGCCAGGTATCACGAGGACAGAATGGGCATCGTGCAAAATCTTCAGGTGCCAGATGTTCATGGGCCATCCATTCCCACGCAACAGTGCCACTGGGACGTATCTCCTGGATCTTCTCCCCCCACATTATGCCGTTTTTTTCACTTCCGGGGTCACCCCCTCTAACCCTTCCGGCGAAATGTTCCGGTACTTCAGTCCATTTCATCACCAGGGTGTTGCCGTTCTTCATTCTATAAAACCCGTGGTGAAGATAAGGGTCGGTGTACTCCCACACAATTCTGCCACTCCAGTCTGTCTCCAGGAGCACTCCACCTGCTCCTTCCACATCTGAAAGAGGTCCGGATTCATTCCGTCCGGCATAGAGCATGTTGCCATTTGGTAAAAGCTCCCCATAACAACCGGGTTTATATGGCATTTCCCACTGGTTTATCACTCTTCCCTGCATGTCGATCAGCCATACCCCTTTTCCTTCCAAAGGAGTAAACAGAGTAAGTCCCCCGGAAGCTCTCCTCGAATCACAGTATACCAGTCCCTTTATTCGGGTTCTCGCATAAGCCATTTTCGCACCTGTTGTTATTTAAAATATAGATGGTGTAAAATCCAGACTGTAAGCTGGAGGCCCGTAGAGCATGTTTTCCAGTAAAAAATTCTTGGGGTCCAGTTCCCTTTGTTTCAGTCCCGGGTAATCCGGAGAATACCGGTGGGCACGCCACATCATGGTGGTTCTCATACCTACTATGGACCCTACAAAGGGGTTTATATATTCCCATACCAGTTCACCATCATGGGTAACCTCAAATATTCTTCCGGTCCATGAATCACAGATAACAGTGTTACCATTGGCAAGCCTCTCGCACCCACCACAAACAGGCGAATAAAAATCTGATGGAAGGTCCGACTTATACTCCCATACTACCTGGTCTGTTTGGGGGTCAATTTCCACCACCCTGGAATAACTGGGAGCATATTGGTGCCGGTGGCTTCCGTTGTCAAAAATCAGTATGTTTCCATTTTCCAGCTCTCTGGCATCATGTTGATGGGTTATCTTGCCTCTGCCATACCTGGCAATAACATTACCATCTGGATAGTCTATCTTGATTACCTCATTGGGGACCCTGAGGCTGATCAGCAGATTACCATCCTTACAGAACCAGAGTGAATTAATATAGGGCCAGAGAGTACGGTTTTCCAGAATGCAGGAAGCATCGAGTTCCGGGTCCAGGTGCTCACCAGCCTTCCATTCCCATACTATTTTTCCTTCACGGTCAATTTCATGGACCATGTCCCCCCATACCTTTCCTTCATATTCTGTTCCCAGACGTCCTCCTGACATTTTTTCGGCCATCTCATGAGAGAGGATTCCCCTGGGGTTATACGAGTGGTACAGCACATGGCCGTTTTCCATGGGCCTAATGTCATGGTTCTGGTAGGGTACTTCAGCCTTCCACACCAGGTTCCCCTCCCAGTCAACCTCTATCAACACCCCTCCAATGGCTGCCATCTCCACCGGAAGACCCATCTCCTCGTGGCTTTTGAGCATGCCGGCAAACAGCAGGTTGCCGTTTGGAAGGAGCCACTGGTGAGCACCAGGTGTATGGGGCATTGTCCACCGTTTTACGATATACCCGTGCATGTCAATCATCCATACATCGTAATTGTACGTACTGAAAAGGGTATACCCGCGGTCTGTTTTCGCTTTGTTATGGTATGTTACTCCTTTCAGTGCAGATTTCGCTATGCTCATTTATTATCCTATTTCTTAACTGGTAATACTGTCAGCAGTTATATTTCTTTCCGGTCATTGGAAATTGTTATATGAACTGCTGGGAAACAAGCTGCATCAATAGTCCCATTACCTTCTGGTCATTTGAAAATGCCATCTCAACTGATGCTTAAGAATAACCTCCTGGATAAAGTAATCGGTAATTAGGTTTATTGTCCCTATAAGTATGACTCCGTACATTATTACAGAAATCAAACCAAGCTCTCGGGCGTGCATTATCATATAACCCAGTCCACTGTTGGCTGCAATTAGCTCTGCAGCAACCATAATTCCAAAGCTGTAGCTCCACCCAAGTCTCATTCCCGTAGCAATGTCCGGGAGGGTTGCAGGGACCATTACTCTGAATAAAATCCTTCTCCCCTTAAGTCCCATTACCTGTCCGGCCTTTATGAGGTTCACGTCAACATTTACCATTCCTTTAAATGTATTGGTATATATTGGAAAGAAAGCGCCGAGGAAAATAATAGCTATCTTGGAAGCTTCACCTATTCCCAGCCATATAATGAAAAGTGGAATCCATGCCAGGGGAGGAATTGGCCGTATAATCTCAATAGGAGTGGTAAGCACATCTGCCAGGTTTCTATACCATCCTACTGCCACTCCTACACTGACACCAACCACCAGCCCCAGACCGAATCCAATCCCCACCCGCATCAGGCTGGCACCTATATGCTGTAACAATCTGGACAAAGGCACATTTTTAACTGCAGATTCAGCCACTTTTACCGGCCCTGGAAATACAGCAGGGTTTATCAGTTCAAATAGAGCTATCATTTCCCACACAAAAAGTATGAATATAAATCCTGCCCAGGAGGCTGCCAGACCCCATTGGAATCGGTTTACGTTCATCTTTCCACCTCCTCCAGGCCTACAGCCCAGGGTAACAGAATTCGCTCCAGCCAATCCAGTCCAATGGAAATCATGAGCCCGAATAGACCGATAAATATCATACCATTGATGGTAATATCAGTTCTATAGTACAGCCTGGACTGCTGGATAAGTGCCCCCAGACCTCTTATTGTTCCAATCATTTCAGCAGCAACAATTATCATAAAGGAAATGCCTAACCCTATTCTCATACCCGCAAAAATTCGGGGTAGAGTTGCCGGAAGTATGACCCTGAAGAACAAAGCTCCTCTGCTTGCCCCAAACATCCTCCCAACATTAATATAAGTTACATCAACTGATTTGACTCCCTGGATAGTGTTGGTCAGTATAGCCCAGAAACTTCCATACATAATCAGAAGCACTCTGGAAACATCGGTAACACCAAACCAGGCTATAACCAGGGGCAGCAGACTGATGGCAGCAATAGAGCGGGCAAAAGTGACCACAGGATTAGCCGCTCGTTCCAGTAGATAATAATTACCGATAAAAAGACCCAGAGGAATAGCAATCGCAGCAGCTAAAAAATATCCTCTTATGATTCGCCACACAGTTGCTTTTATATGGACCAGCACAGTAATATCCTTGGGATATCCTTTAAAAATCAAACTCCATAGAGTACCTACAACCTTTACCGGAGTAGGAAGATAAATATCTCTTATAAAAGGACTTATGGCCAGAAGCTCCCATACTATTATCAACCCAAACAGGGTAGCTATTTTAATACTATTACTTTTTGTAATAAACCAGAGCTTCGGTTCCTTTTTTTTATCCAATTGTTTCGTAGATCTCTTCATAATATTTCATATATTTGGTAGAAGATTTTTGCCGCGGACGTGGCAGATCGATTACAGATTCCTTTTTTATATATCCCGGATGAGGGGCCATAACCAGTATCCGGTCGGAGAGGTAGATAGCCTCCAGAATACTATGAGTAACAAAGATAACTGTTTTCTTTCTGTTTTCCCATATTCGCAGCAGCTCTCGCTGCATATCCTCACGGGTCAGCTGGTCAAGTGCCCCAAATGGTTCATCCATGAGCATTATTTCCGGGTCCATAGCCATGGCCCTGGCAATTGATACTCTCTGCTGCATACCACCGGAGAGCTCTCTTGGGTATTTATTCTCAAATCCTTTTAAACCTACAAGCTCTATAAGATCCTGGGCCAATTCCTTCCGCTCTCCCTTGTCCATCCCGATATTTTTTGGTCCAAATTCAATATTGCCTATTGCTGTCAACCAGGGGAAAAGACTTGCTGCCTGAAAAACCATTCCCCGGTCCAGTCCAGGTCTGCGTACCGGTTTCCCATTTATGAACACCTTCCCTTTTGTGGGAGATAAAAGTCCAGCAATTATATTGAGCAAGGTTGATTTCCCACAGCCACTTCTTCCCACAAGAGTGACAAACTCATTGGTAGCTACATTGAAACTTACATCAAATAAAGCCAGACCTTCTTCAAGTTTTTCAGTAGGAAACTGCTTGGTTATGTGGGATACTACCACCTTTTCCCTGGACCCACCTTTTTTACTAAGGGCTTCGGACTTTTCTGCAGACCCCTTATTAACTTTTATTTTATCTTGCTCCATGTTAGCTTCTCTTATTTATATTGAAATAAATATCACCTTGAATATTATAAAACCCTAAAAATTTACTCTCCCGACCTCTTGTAGATATCGTCATCTCGTAGGTATTATAATAGGAGTGCATTGAAATGAGCTTCAATGCACTCCATTTGAATAATATCTTCTAAGTTATAAAGATTTTATGGTGTCCATTTTCCTTCCACTTTTGCATACTCCGGTCTTATTTCTTCCAAAAATTCGGTGTAGGTGTATTCCAGAACATGCTGAATGGGGGGCTCTATCCTTCCCACCCTCTTTTGAAATTGGGTATAAGCTTCAAAATCTTTTACAAAATTCCGGTCCAGGTGTCCATTGGGAATGTCTGGGTTCCAGTAATCCGCCCAGCCCTGCTTGACTATATCCAGAGGCTGATCGGACATTCTTGCATGTATTTTCTGGGCTTCTTCCCAGTTTTCCTTTTTCGCGCAAAACTCCTGACCTCTGTACAGGGCTTCCATAATAGCCTTGCAGGTGTTGGGCTGCTTTCGAACCTGCCATTCAGCAAATACCATAGGTACATTTGTATGTGAGTATTTTTTGCTTTGAAACCTATACGAAGCAATGTCTTGGACCTTGTAGCAGTTTGGAGGCCATACCAGAAGAGCCTGGGTTTCGTTGTTTCTCAGGGCCGTTACCTGCTCAGGGGGAGGAAGGTTCACCACATTCAATTTATTGGGGTCTATCCCATGGGCCCTGGCCAGGTCCTCCAGAACTCCTTGAGCCGTCGAGCCAAAAGAAAGACCGATTTTAATATCTTTCAGGTCCTCTGGTTTTTCTACTTCTGCATCGTCTCGCACCATTAAATATTCAGCAGGACACACGTTAAACATTCCTGTAATTACCACAGGCACGCCTGCATGACGCATACTGATAACCGGCATATTACCCGGCACCCAGACTGAAAGCTCTCCAGCAATCATCGCTTCACCTGCAATATTACCTGATGTGAAACTTTTGGTCTCAACACTTTCAAAACCAACATCCTCAAAATAACCTTTATCCAGCGCAACACTCATGGCAGCAAAAAGTGGATTGGGCTGATATTGAAGAATAATAGTTGTTTCTTCAAGTGCCCCTTCAGCCACTTCCTTTTTCTCGGCAAAAACTGTAGCAGCGGCAAAACAAAAAACAACAACTAAAGCAACTGCAAGAATCGTTCTTATTTTCATTTTTATTCCTCCTTCACTAGAATTTTTTTAATATTTTGATTAGATACTTTAGGGAATCTTAGATTAGGAAATGGTAAAATATGTCTAGTAACAGATACCATATTTGTGAACATACCCTAAGTAATCCTTGTTCTTTCTTCTCGCATAGGCATCATCTC
>JBMCUI010000151.1:0-5968 GCA_048622675.1 Spirochaetota bacterium
GAATAGAACCCTTGGAGTAGATAATGAAATACCACATTGTAGAAGCAAAATACATCAACAACTATATTATCTGGTTAAAGTTTAAAGATGGACTTGAAGGTAAAATGGATTTTAGTAATGAATTTGATGGTCCTATATTTGAACCATTAAAAAATATTAAATATTTCAAGTCTTTTTTTATTGAAGGTAATACAATTTGTTGGGATAATGGGGCAGATTTTGCACCAGAATATCTTTATCAGATTGTAAAAAATAGAACTGCAACAGTTACCAATAGATAATTTATGCCTTTTCAATATTTAATTTCTAAAAAGGTCGAAAATCGACCTAATCAGAAACCAGAAGTGGCTAATTTTTGGGGTTTTTGTCTGAGTGGGATGCAAGTTTACCTGTCTTTCTCATACCCTGTAATAAACAGTACCGTCATAAAGCTCCAGGTGCTTTCCACCGGATTTTATCTGAAGAGCACCGTTCTTCTTATTTATCCCGGTAATTACACCGTAGAGGACTCCTTTTTCGGTTTCTGCTCTGACTTTCTTATTCACCACCCCTGAATCCCTCTCCCATTCCCGTAGTATTCTCTCCAGACTCCCCTGTTCAACACAGCCAAGCAGGTAAAAAAACCGCTGGAGAATATTTCGCAGAAATACATCCTTTTCTATTCTCCTGGATGCTTCTATAAAATAGGAAGTAGCAATATGTTCCAACTCTTCAGGGAATTTTGGAGTATTCAGGTTGACCCCCATTCCTATCACCATTCTTCCTTCTTTCTCTTCTGTCAGCACACCGGCAATTTTTTTGCCGTTTTCCCAGCAAACATCGTTGATCCATTTAAGCCTTACTCCATCGGTATATTTCCTGAATGAATCATACACCGCTCTGGAAGCCACCATGCTGTAGGGAACATCTAAATCAAACCGGGTAAGGATCACCGAAAAGCAGAGGTCATCAATATCAGTATACCATGTTCTGCCGTAGCGACCTCTACCGCTGGTCTGGACATCGGAGAGGACCAGGGTTCTGTTTTCTACCGTATCCCTGGGAAGACTGAATGCTTCGTCCATGGTGGAACTGACAGAATCATAATAAAATAATTTCGGCACCTTCAGTTCGGATAAAAACCGGGCCAGTTTATTTTCCAGGGAAACTAACCTTTTCACTTTGTTCGGTCCCCTATCCCTGCAGATAAACTCATGGGCATCTAATCTTTTTTTATAGGCCTGGGAATTATGCCAAAAAGCTTGTCTCCCTGGTGGCACTGCTGTCCGTTCATAAAGTACATTCTGGCTATTTTGCCCCTTTCACCGTGGTAAATTATTTCTCTTCTTTTTTTCATAACCATGGCTACTGCCAGTACAGAACCTTTGTCCACTATATCTCCCACATTAACCAGAGGGGGCATGCCGGGTTCTGAGGTTATAAAATACTGGGCCCCCTGAGGCGCTGTTACAAAAATATAGTCTTCCTCCTCCTCAAGGGCCTGGACCTCTTCAGGAGTCAGCTTGTGCTGTACATCCAGAACATGGGTGTAATAGCCGCAGAACCTGCCTTCTATATTTTTATTTATGTTTGTAACCACCCCAGGGGTTTCCACCAGCCTCTTCTTGATCAGGCCCAGCCGGGTAAGGGTATACAGCAAATCACCTTCTTCCACCACCTGCCCCTCTTCTGCTTTTATGGACACAGAACCGGTATGGCTGGTGAAGTATTTGGTTATCTTGTAGTAATTACCATCTTTTTTTTCGATAGCTGTTTCAAGTGCCATAATTTCCCTTGTGCCGTTGTAATTTAATATTCCCTTCCCTTCATCTTCTTAAAATCTAAAAGTTTGGATATGGTCAATTTCAGATCGTTCCTTCTTATCACCATATCCACCCCCCCTCTGCCCATTACCATTTCTGAGTGCTGGTAGTTCCGGGGCTTTTTCTGCTTAACCGTTTGTTCAATTACATGGATTCCTGCAAATCCTATTTGGGCATTGGGCTCTGCCAGGATAAAATCCCCCAGGCTGGCATAGCTGGCCAGAACTCCGGCCATGGTAGGATCAGTATTTACAGAGATATAGTAACCTCCTGCCTGCTTGTAACGGGCAATGGCTATGCTGGTTTTAGCCATCTGCACGAGTGCCAGAATACCTTCCTCAATTCTGGCCCCTCCGGACTGATGGACCGCTACAAGAGGCTTTTTCTCCCGCATTGCCCTTTTTACTGCCCTGCAGAATTTTTCTCCCTCTGCACTGCCCAGGGTACCTGCTCTGAACCTTACATCGGTAAGAATCACTACCACCGGATGGCCGTTTACCAGGGCATACCCGGTGATCATGGCGCATTTTCTTCCTGAAGATTTCTTGGCTTTGACTAATTTATCTCCGAAGCCTTCAAAGCCAAGGGGGTTAACTGACTCAATTCCCTCGTTAAATTCTCTGAAGCTGCCCGGGTCGGCGATCAGCTGAATATAATTATCAATAATCTGACGAAAATGGTAGCCGCAATTTGGGCAGGTTCCATTGTATTCCTCAAACAGAGTGGGAACCCAGATATCCTGGCAGCCATGTATTTCGGTGTTGGGACACTCCACCCACCTGTCTTCATAGGAAAGCACCTTGGGCTGTTCTTCTGCCTGGAGCAGCGATTCTTTCTGCTTCTCCTTGATCTTTCTTTTTCTGAAAATATCCACACTCTTTCTGAACGGTGCGGATAAAGAGTGAATCCACCTTACCCTGTACAGCTCTCCCATGATATGCTTTATTTTATCGGAGATGCTGGTATGGTAAACACCCAGGTTTCTATACTTGCGGTACCTCTTTCTCAAAAGAACGGGTATCATCATCTTCCTGATCCGCCAGATATTTTCCTGGCTGGTATCAGGGGTAAAAAACGGGTAGACGCTTGCTTTCACGGTGTTCAGGCCTTCAATAATAGCTGCTCGGACCGTCGGAAAAAAATCTTTATCTGTTTTCCTGGCCCCTATTTTCGGCTCAACTATTATCCTGTCCACCATTCCCAGTCTGAATGCATCCGCAGCGGTTATTTTCAGGTTTTCGGCTGCTCTGTCCATGTCCTGCTGGGTTATATGCCTTTTGTCCCTGGCAATAATGGCTGCTCCCCCGCTTATTGAAATAACCGAATAGTAAGCTTTGTCCAGCATTACCCGGTAGTCGCAGATATCAATGGCCAAAGCACCACCGGAGCCCCCCTCTCCTATGACCACCGAAACATGAGGAACTTTTAATAGATACTGCATTTCCAGGTTTTTTGCTATACGCTGGGCAGGTAAAAACTCCTCCAGAGGCCATGACCCGGGAGTATCAATAAAGGTTACTACAGGAATATCGAATTTTTCAGCAAGTTTCATTGCAGCAACGGCCTTCTGGTTCCCGTGAGGAAGGGCACTGCCTCCCCTTCGGAAGTCTTCCCTGAAACCACCTTTCTCATGCCCGATGACTATCACATCGTTGCGGTCCAGTTTTGCAAATCCGCAAATCACTGCAGGGTCCACGCTATTGGACTCCAGCCCCTTGAGTTCTTCAAATTCTTCAAAAACTTCCCGGGCATAGTCCAGGGTTTTAGGCCTCTGCTCGCTTCTGGAAATATTGTCTATCTGTCTGGGAGTCAGGCTGGAAAAGTACTTTTTCTCCAGGGACAAAAACAGATTGTTGAAACTAAGCAGTTTATTCTGAGCTATGGTGGATTTATTACTGTAGAGCGCGTTTTCAGCGTCAATGATATGCTTCTCCAGATGGTCGATTTCTGAAGATGGTATTCCTATATCAATATCCCTGAGGTATAATGCCCTGTCTTTGGCATCTTCAATTCCCTGAAGGATAATTTTTTCTTTTAGTTCCATAAAATCCCTTTCACCCCAGAATTTTCGCAGCTGCCTTCGTGGTAAGATTCAGGTCTCCTGCCAGGTCCAGGATATTGTACCTTCCTCTTATTAAAGGGGCACTTGCCAGCGAGTCTATTATTTCATCATTAGACTTATTCAGGTGATGAGGATAAACAGGCGCCCCGCTTTTTTTCAAAGCTTCTTCCACCGGCTCCCAGGGTCTTATAAAAGACTCCAGCTCAGCCCATATACTATTCCAATTTTCTATTATAAATTCAATCTCACTCCGCTTGTGCTCCCAATCCAAATATTTTTGAAAATACTCAGTTTTTACTGCAGGAGCGAACCCGCCGAATTTTGCTGATAAAAGCTCTTCCAGGTCCTGCTTTTCCGGGTAATTTTTTCTCAACTGCTCCATGCTTACCACTTTCCTGATAGGCACCTCTCTCAGAAAATTGTACAATTTTAATATCAGAAGGGTTGCAACACCCACCTGAGTTCCGTGCAGGAACTTCTTTTTTCCTTCCACCAGCGATAACAGGTCCCAGTAGTGAGACAGAAGGTGCTCTGCCCCTGATGAAGGAGTTGATTCACCTATCACAGTCATGGAAAGACCCGAGCGCATAATACCATCTGTAAGAATGCCGATACCCCGGTCAGTACGCCTGGATATTTCTTCAGCCGCTCCCAGATACCGGGGCTCAGTTTTATCAGTCATCCTGAAAGGAAGTGAGCAGAAATAAGTTCCTTTTACCAGGTTGGAAAGCTTCCAGTCAGCACTGCAAACAGACTTGGACACGATATCTCCCAGACCAGCCAGTACCATTTGAACAGGGGATTGTTTAAGCAGGTCAATATCAGCAAACACCATTACGGCAGGAGGTACTGTGAGGGTCTTTTTGATTCCTCTTTCCTGGAGCGCAGCCATTGATGAAGCATATCCGTTCATGGAGGGAGCAGTGGCAATAAGCATATAGGGAAGCCCCAGAATACAAGCCGCATACTTGGTTATATCGCTTATTACACCGGAACCTACCGATACAAGGTAATCAGGCCCGTTCCTGAGGTCTCGGGCGATATGCTCTGAGAAGGCCGCTTCGGGGATGATTTCCTCCTGGTTGTTTCCCACCCCGTAAAGCGTTAATTGGAGCCCCTGCTGGGCCAGGTTGTCATACACTCCCCTGACAACCTGCTCTTTTATTTTATTGTCGTATACCAGCACCCCCTGGCCTTTTACTTTGTACTGTTCCATTTTCCGGCCCGTCTCAGAAACGGCCCCGTTTTTGATGGAAAGGTATTTAATGGGAATGGTGTGGGTCTTTCCACATATGCAATTAAAAGAAAGGTCCATTAACTCGGTTGTATCTTTATGTATCAGTATATTCCACATATTAGTAGAACTATCCTGTTCCACCCTGAACATCTCCTGTAATAATATGGTTAATTATAATAAAATCTTTGCTGCTTAAAAACAATTTTCCATTTTCTGCCTGAAAAAGAAAGTCTGCAGATACCAGCACTCGGCTGAAGTTGAGGAATAATTTAAATAATTAACTTTTATGGAAGGATGAATTATATTTTAAAACAATTAACCCAATCTGGATAACAAAAAGGTATGGTCACTGCAGGAATTGACATAGGGTCAACCACTCTAAAAGCTATAGTAATGGACCAGCAGAAGAATGTTTTGTGGAAAAAATACCAGAGGCATAGGGCCAGGCAGGCGGAAAAAGTAGCGGAGTTTCTGGAAGAAATCAGAGACTATGTGGGAGCGCCGTTCAGGCTGTTTACCACCGGAAGCGGGGGAAGCAGGATCGCCGGAGTGCTGGGTACCAAATACTACCAGGAGGTAAACGCTCTTTGTTGTGCCATAGAGAACTTTCATCCAGATGCCGGTTCTGTTTTTGAACTGGGAGGGCAGGATGCCAAGTTTATTGTGTGGAATGACCGTAAGGGCAAGTTTGCTACCATGAACGACCGCTGTGCAGGGGGTACAGGTGCAACCATTGACCGGATTATCATGAAACTCAACCTCACTGAAAAAGACCTGTCCGATATGAGCTACACCCCCCAAAAAGTTTATCCGGTTGCAGGAAAATGCGGTGTATTTGCTGAAACTGACATAAACAGTCTCCAGAAG
>JBMCUI010000152.1:0-5950 GCA_048622675.1 Spirochaetota bacterium
TGAATACATCAAATTTCATAAAAAGTTTAAGTTTTTTATATTTTTAAAGAAATGTGTATTATTTTTATTGACAAAAATGGTAAATTTATTATAAAATTAGTTGATTTAAATTATAAAAAATTATTATATTCTTTCATAATTATAATTATTGTCATAAGTGGGCATGTCTGTATCAGAGGGAAAAATGGAAACCGATTATAAGGAAAACCTGAAGAACAAGCTCCTTGATAAAGAGCTGGACAGGATGCTGACTATTACCGAGGCGGCAGAGCTTATCGGAGTAAGCTGTGCCTCCCTCAGACGGTATGCAAACGAAGGCAAGATAAAAGTTTACAGAATTGGTCCAGGAAGACATAGACGGTTCCGAAAGAGAGATGTTTTTGAGTTTCTGGAGAGAAGCAGTGAATTTTAAAGTTTGTAGTGTGTTCTTTTGCATGATTTTTACTGCTGTTGTTGTTTCGGGCTGCAGTGAGGACAGGAAGGCAGTCGGAGAGGCTGAAAAATTACTGGCCCAGGAGGGAAAAAGCATACAGGAGCTTGAAAAAGTAAGGGGAAAGCTGAAACGGGTGATAGAAACCAAACTGCAGGCAGTGGAGCTGCAGGAGGAGGTGTGCCGGCTGCTGGGCAGAAAATATATGCAGATAGGGAGCTACAACCTGGCAAAAGAGGCTCTGCTGGAAGCAGAAAAACTAAAACCTTACAACGCGTTCATAAAAATGGAACTGGGGGAATGCTACTATTTTCTGGGACGGGCGGAAGAAGACCCCGAAAAGAGGATTTCTTTCTATAAGAAATCGAAGAATTATCTGGAGACCTCACTGGATATCAATCCGGATTTACTGGAATCCAGGTATACACTGGGATTACTTTTGTTTTTCGGGTTCGGTGAAGTACACCAAGCTATAGAGCAGATGAAGATTATACTTGAGTATAATCCCAAATATACTGAGGCGCACTTTGCTCTGGGAAGATTTTACTATGAAATCGGCCAGCTGGGAAAGGCTTTGAACCATTATATTACCCTTACCAGAATACTTCCTGGTGATTCGGCTGAGAAAAGGAAAGCAGAGGAAAATATTCTGAGAATAAATAAAGAGATGGAAGAGCAGTAAAATAAGTTTTGTGAGCAGATGATCGAAGGGTGTACACTGGTGGGTGAAGTATATGATTGGAGCTGAGGAAAGTAAATACAGGGATGCAGTACAGGGAGAAATGGAAGCAAAAACAGACACCGAGGGACTGGTTTACCTTTTGATGTTCAACCGGGTAACCAATTTCAAGCCCGGCCAAAAGATAGAGCTGCTGCGAAAGTACGGAACAGCCCGAAAGGTGTTTTCTAATACACCGGAGATAAGCAGGATTTACGGTAAACCATTTAAAATAAACGGCAGAGGGTTTGACCCGAAAAAGCAGAAAGAACATGCACGAAGGGAACTTGAATATTACAGAACCAACGGAATTAAGGTGCTGGAGCTTTGCAGCAGGTACTATCCGGTACGATTGAAGTACATTTACGATCCGCCGGTGGTGCTGTTTGCCATGGGGAAGCTGGAGGTACTGAATAACGGGATAGGTGTAGGAATTGTAGGGGCCCGCAAACCCTCCAATTCCAGCATTAACCTGGCCTACAGTACTGCCAGGGAGCTTGCGGGACAGGGAATTGTTATTGTAAGCGGGCTGGCACTGGGAATTGACTATTATGCTCACAAGGGCGCACTGGATGGAGGTGGAAATACCACGGCTGTGCTTGGCAGCGGGATAAATATCTGCTATCCCATCTCCAACCGGCAAATGTTTGAGAGGTTAAAAGAACAGGGGCTTATTATTACTGAGTTTCCCCTGGGGACCTCTCCCAATAAGTATAATTTCCCCAGGCGTAACAGAATAATAAGCGGAATATCGGAGGGAGTTGTGGTAGTGGAAGCGTCGAGCAGCTCCGGTGCTCTTATAACTGCCTCCTATGCCCTGGAGCAGGCAAGAGACGTAATGGCATTTCCGGGCAGAGCCGGATCCGAATATTTTGCAGGCAACAATAAGCTGATCAAAGACGGAGCATTCCTGGTAGAGAATGCCCGGGAAATAATGTCGGTACTGGGGATAGACCCGGGGAGTGAAGCCAAAACCAGTACTGGAGCTAAAAATGCAGGATTCAGCGTTCTGGAGCAGGACATTTTGAAGGCGATAGGGGATGACAAGGTAAGCATAGAAGAAATTGAGAAAATACTGAACAGACCTGTATCTAAAATCGTTTCTACCCTGATGATGCTGGAGCTTAAAGGAGCAGTGGTACAGTACCCGGGGAAAATTTTTCAGAGAGTGTGAACAAATGCAGAAAAACAAGTCACTGGTGATAGTGGAATCGCCTACCAAGGCCAGCACCATAAAAAAATATCTGGGGAAGGACTATAAGGTGCGTTCATCTGTAGGTCATCTGGTGGACCTTCCCAAGTCCAGGCTGGCTGTTGATGTCAATGACAACTTCAAGCCTGATTATATTACTATAAGAGGCAAAGGCAAGATTCTGAATGAACTGAAAAAAGAGGCAAAGAAGAGCAGCAGGGTCTATCTGGCTGCTGACAGCGATAGGGAAGGTGAGGCCATCTCATACCACATAAAGCAGGCGCTGAAAAAGGAAAATCCTGCTGCAGAGATAAAAAGAATAGTGTTTAATGAGATAACCCAGAGTGCAATCAAGCAGGCCATGAAGAATCCTCAGGACATAAATATAGACCTGGTCAATGCCCAGAAAGCCAGGCGTATCCTGGACCGGCTGGTGGGTTACAATCTCTCTCCTCTGCTGTGGGAGAAAATAAAAAAAGGCCTTTCTGCAGGAAGGGTGCAGTCAGTCGCGTTGCGGGTAATATGTGAAAGAGAAGAAGAGATAGACCGGTTTGTGCCCCAGGAATACTGGACCATTCAGGCGTTTTTCAAAAAAGAAAACAAGAAGTTTACTGCAAGGCTGGTAAGTATAGATGGGAAAAAGCCTGACCTGAAGTGTGAAAAGGATGCCCAGCAAGTCCTGGACAGGCTGAAGGACCAGCCTTTTGTGATTGAGAAGCTGGAAGAAAAGCAGAAAACAAGAAGGCCGCAGGCGCCCCTTACCACCAGCAAAATGCAGCAGGCAGCAGGTTCCAGACTGGGTTTCGGGGCCAGAAAAACCATGAGACTGGCCCAGCAGCTTTACGAAGGTATAAAGCTGGATAAAGGCCCGGTAGGACTTATTACCTATATGCGAACAGACTCAACCCGGATTTCAGAACAGGCCGGGAGGCAGGCACGGGAGTATGTAAAAAATGAATATTCCGGAAAGTATGTGCCGGATAAACCAAATATTTTTAAAAACAGGAAGGGCTCTCAGGATGCTCATGAAGCAATTCGGCCCACTTCTGTATTCAGGAATCCGAATAAACTCAAGCAGTACCTGTCAAGGGACCAGCTCAAACTGTACAGGTTGATATGGGAGCAGTTTGTAGCTTCTCAGATGAGCCCTGCACTGCTGAAGCAGGTGAGGGCTGATATACGGTCCAACGGGGCTGTTTTCAGGGCCAACGGACAGTCGGTGCTCTTTGACGGTTTTTTAAAGGTCCTGACCATGACCGGTGCTACCAAAGAAACTCCGCTTCCGGAGATGAACAACGGAGAAGAGCTGAAGCCTCTGGAAGTGACCAAGGAGGTGCATTACACAGAGCCGCCACCCAGGTTTACCGATGCCTCTCTGGTCAAATTTCTGGAGGAGTCCGGTATAGGAAGGCCCAGCACCTATGCACCTATTATCTCCACTTTGATACAGCGGTATTACATTCAGAGGGAGAACAGGTATTTTGTGCCCACCTTCCTGGGAAAACTCACCAATAAACTGCTGGTGAGTAATTTTGCGGGTCTAATGGACCTAGAGTTTACTTCCAATATGGAGCAGAAGCTGGACCGGATTGCTGAAGGCGAGCTGGACTGGGTGTCACTTCTGAGGGAGTTTTATCCCTCCTTTATTGAGACTGTGCAGGATGCAAAAAAGCGACTGGAGAGCTACAAGGGTATAACGGATGAGGAAACCGATTATACCTGTGAAAAATGCGGCAAAAAAATGATCAAAAAGCTGGGGAAATACGGGTATTTTCTTGCCTGTTCGGGGTTTCCGGATTGCAGGAATACCAGGCCTTTACCATTGGGCAATTGTCCCAGGCAGGGCTGCGAGGGCAAGGTGGTCCAGAAGAGGAGCAGAAGAAGAAAAACTTTTTATGGATGTACCAGGTATCCGGAATGCGAGTTCACCACCTGGAAAAAACCAGCCCCCACGGTATGCCCATTATGCGGCAGTATTATGACCGAGCAGAATGTGGATGGACGGAGTATCCTGGTGTGCCTGGGAGAAGACTGTGGACACAAACTTGATAAGGCCCGGCAGCACAAGGAGGAAGCAGGTACAGTGCTGCAGCACACTGAATAATAAAAAGGAAATTGATGAAATCCGCCGGTTTTACTAGAGGTAAAAAAACGGGGCTTGAGACTGAGCTGAAAAAGCTTGCATGCACCTCTTACAGGAAAGCAGTCGAAGGTTTCATCAAGTACCTTCAGACCCTGGGCAGGTCAGAAAATACTGTGGAATGGTATGTACAGGATGCACTTTTATTTCTTATGTTTATGGAGAAGGAGCATCCCGGTGTGAACCTGGAAAACATCGACCGGGACCATATGAGGGATTTTCTTTCAAATGAGAGACACAGAAAAGTTTCCAGGAGATCGCTTCAGAGAAGGGTTTCCGGGATAAAGGGATTTTTTCGGTATCTGTCCAGCCGGGGGATGGTAGGGGACATGTCTATACTTCATCTTCCGGTACCCAGGGCTGACAGCAGGCTGCCCCGGGTTATACCCAGGCAGGAGTTATTTTCGGTGCTGGAAAAACTCTGCGGAGAAAAACCCCTGGTAAAAAGGAATCTGGCTATGGTCGGATTTCTGTATGCTACAGGCGCCAGGGTAAGTGAGCTTGTGGGTACAGATACAGATGATATTGACTATAAAAATACGGTGGTGAAGCTCAAAGGAAAGGGGAACAAGCTCAGGATAGTACCGGTAGGGAGCTATACTCTGGAAAAGATAAAACAGTGGCTTGATGCAAGACCGGAGAGCTCCAGGGCGGTATTTACCACCCTCTCCGGCAGGAGGATTTCTACTCGTCAGGTGAGAAATGTGGTCAGGGATGCTGTGAGGAAGGCTTCGGCAGGCCTGAAGGTCTCGCCCCATACGGTGAGACATTCATTTGCCACCCATATGCTGGACAGCGGGTGCGATATAAGGGTGGTGCAGGAACTGCTGGGTCATGTAAGTCTTTCTACCACCCAGGTGTATACCCATGTCAGCAAGAACAAACTGATTTCCTTTTACAATAAATATCATCCACATGCAAAACAGGGGGAGAAATGATTGCAGGTACCACAGTACTGGCTATTCTGGGAGAACAGGGAGTGGCCATGGGCGGCGATGGCCAGGTAACAATGAACCAGACTATCGTCAAGGGAGATGCGCAGAAGGTAAGAACCATGTACGAGGGGAAAGTGCTGGCAGGCTTTGCCGGTTCAACTGCAGATGCATTTGCTCTTTTCGAGAAGTTTGAGATGAAGCTCAATGCGTACAGCGGCGATCTGGCTAGGGCAGCGGTAGAGTTGGCCAAAGACTGGAGGCTGGACAAGGTGCTGAGAAGACTGGAGGCGCTCCTTATTGTTGCAGACAGGGGGAGTATGTTCCTTATCTCCGGTAATGGGGATGTGATAAAACCTGAAAAAGACGGAGTGCTGGCCATAGGCTCAGGAGGGCCCTATGCATCGGCAGCAGCAAAGGCATTTTTACGCTCCGGCTCCACCATGTCCCGGAGGGACATGGTTACGGAATCATTAAAAATTGCAGCATCCATATGTATTTACACCAATGAAAACATAAATGTAGAGGAGTTAAAATG
>JBMCUI010000153.1:0-5929 GCA_048622675.1 Spirochaetota bacterium
GGTAAGGGCTGTTGAGGTCAACACCGGAGGGGGACTTGTTTTTACCCTGCTTCCTGACAGAGGCCTTGACATAGCAGGGTGCAGCTACAAGGGGGTAAATCTCATATATTTAACTCCCAGCGGAATAGCGAACCCTGCCTTTTTCGAACCTCAGGGTACCGGGTGGCTGAGAACATTTTTCGGCGGACTTCTCACTACCTGCGGGCTTACCTACTTTGGACCGCCCGGAAGAGACGGAAAGGCTGAGTTGGGGCTCCACGGCCGGTATTCGAGCCTGCCGGCTGAAAAAGTATCCGACCTTTCACGATGGGAGGGGGATGAGTACGTGCTTGAGGTTTCGGGCGTGGTTGAAGAGTGTGTGCTTTTCGGCGACAATATCAGGCTTAAGAGAACAATCTTTACAGCCCTGGGGAAAAAAGCCTTTACCCTTTGCGACAGTGTAGAGAATTTCGGGTTCAGGACATCTCCTTTCACTGTTCTTTACCACATCAACACGGGGTTTCCTCTTCTGGACGAATGCTCTGAGCTGGTTATTTCCTCAACCGGAGCGGAGCCCTATGACCAGGAGTCGGAAAAGGGGGCAGGAGAGATGAAGAGGTTCAGCGCCCCTCTGCCCAATTTCAGGGAGCAGAACTTTCTTCACACTATGGCCTGCAGCCGGAAAGGGTACGGCCTGGCAGCGATGATTAACAGAACACTTCTTGGGGGGCTGGGTCTGTACATTAAATTCAAAACAGATACTCTCCCCTTTCTGAGTGAGTGGAAGATGATGGGAGAGAAGGACTATGCAGCGGCTCTTGAGCCCTGCAATACCAAAATTGAAAACCGGGCGGCTCTCAGAAAGCATAAAAGGCTGCCCCAGCTCAGACCGGGTGAAACAAGGGAGACAAGGCTTGAAATAGGTGTGCTGGAGGGGAAGGAAGAGTTGGAAGAGTTTTCAACAGAAGCGGATAAGGTGCGGTGAAACAGCTGGCAGTGTTATGAGAGGAGATAATTATGACTTCCAGGGAAAGGCTGAAGGCTGCGCTGGAGCATCGCCGGCCAGACAGGGTGCCCCTTGACCTGTGGGTAACGCCTGAAATTGAGCGCGTTATGATGGCTGATATAGGAGTTGCAGACCCCTTCGAAATGCGGGTGAGGATGGGGCATGACCTGCTTTTAACATTAGTCGGTCTGGTAAACTCATTTTACATGAGCGATGAACCTGAGTACATTGATCCCTGGGGGATAACGTTTCGGAACATTGTGTACTCGTCCGGCGGCGGCAAGTATACGGAGATGGTCTCTCATCCACTTTCCGGGGACGATGCCAAACTAAACTCCTACACTCCACCGGACCCGGATGAAAAACAACACTACAGTGAAGCGGCTGGCCTGATTGAAAAGTACGGAGAGACTCACTTCATCGTGGGTGGTGTGCTGGGCTCGGTGTTTGAGGGACCTTGGTACCTGAGGGGGATGCACCAGTTTCTTCAGGATATGATCAGCAACAAAGACTATGCCCACAAACTTATGGATCTGGTGATGGACTTCCACCTCAAAGCCGGTCTGAGGCTTATCAGCATGGGGTGTGATATGATTTTAGCGGGTGATGATGTTGGAACCCAGGACAGGATGCTGATATCGCCCGCGCTCTGGAGGGAGTTCATCAGGCCCAGGTACGCCAGGCTGTTCGATGCGTACAGGGCTGCCAATCCGGAAATAAAAATTGCCACCCACATATGCGGATACATTGAACCGATCATCGATGACCTTGCAGATGTGGGAGTGGATGTGCTGAACCCGGTCCAGCCCCTGGCCATGGACCCCGGGAAATTGAAAAAGAGGTTTGGGAGAAGAATCTGCTTCTGGGGTGCGGTGGACGACCAGAAGGTTTTCCCTTTTGGAAGCCCCGGGGATGTGGACGCCGAAGTGAAGCTTCGGATAAAACAGCTGGCCCCTCAGGGAGGCTATATCCTCTGCTCTTCGCATAACCTGCAGGCCACCACTCCGGTAGAAAACATCCGTGCATATTATGCAGCTTATAAAAAATATGGTGCTTACCCTTTAAACGTTTAGTGTATTACAGCACGACCGGATTTAAGAATCGCTATGGTACGGCTTTTTAAAATATAGGCAAGAGAGCTGCATGTGTAATGCAGATGGTTGCCAGAGGAGGGAGCAGAAATGGAATCCTCAATTGTCTATTTTAAAGAAAATGGGAAGGAAAACACCGCAGAAACTCTGAGTATTGCAAAAAAGAGGTCAGAGGAGCTGAAGATAAAAACGCTGCTTGTTGCTTCAATCCATGGCTATACAGCGCTGAAGGCTGCTGAAATATTCAAAAACACGGGTATGAATCTGGTGGCAGTGAGCATATCACCTGCCTTCGAGTACATGGGGTGGAAAATGACCCCTGAAGAGAAAAGCGGACTGGAAAAAGCAGGTATTACGGTGCTGACATCTCTGCATGGTCTTGCAGACGGGGTAAGCGAAGGGTTATACGGGGATAATACGGTGGGAAATGTAGTGGCAAATACACTGAGGATGTTTTCCCAGGGCATGAAAGTGGCAGTGGAAATATCAATAATGGCCCTGGAAGCCGGGATGATCGAGCCGGGCAGGGAGGTCATTTCCCTAGGAGGGACAAACGAAGGTGCGGATACTGCCATTGTTGCCAGGCCGGCCTTTGCCCATAAAATAAAAGAGTTTATCATATGCGAGGTGCTTTGCAAACCCAGGCTGGGGTAGCTGAAAATTGCAGACACCTTGCCGATGCAAAAAGAAACAATAGAGCTTCTGCTTTACAGGGAGACAGGCCTTCCCTCTCTGTAGGAACGCTTGGCTGCAAGCACCACCTCAAGCGCCCTCCTGCCATCTTCCGCTGTGGATATCATTTTTCTTTCGCCCCTCAGAACTTTCAAGAAGTATCGATCTTCTTCCAGTACGCTTCCTGCAACCTCGCCGTGAAGAAGCGGCCAGTGCAGGGTATCCGGGAATTTCCACCCTTCATGGTCCACGGCGCTGAGGCACATAGGGCGGTAGTCAAGGTAAAGCGATCCCTTTTCCCCGATGAGCTCCAGGCACACATCACCGAATCCTCCCCAGGAAGAGGGTTTTTTCCATCTCAGGATTCCTTCGGAAAGGCCCCACCCGGTTTCAATTACCCCCAGCCCACCGTTCTGGAAGCGGATACTGATCCAGATGAAATCGTGCACCCCCAGCTCCTTCATAACCGGGCCCTCCACCACCTCTGCGTATACCCTCACCGGTCGGTCGCAGAAATACCAGAATACCTGGTCGATGTCGTGGACTGATATGTAGTCTTCAACCTCCACCCTTCCGCCCAGCCTTCGTGCCTCGTTGATGGGCGCATTTCTCCTGGCATAGCAAACCAGGGGGCGGCCGATACTCCCTTCCTCCAGTGCCCCCTTAATCTGGGCGTAGCGGTTATCATACCGGAGGATGTGGGCCATCATCAGCTTGACGCCCTGTTTTTTGCATTCGTTGATTATGTCATTGGCATCTTCGAGGGTAGTGGCTATTGGTTTTTCCAGCAAAATATGCTTCCCATTTGAAGCTGCGTCCAAAACAGCTTCTCGGTGAAGGTGCTCCGGAGAAGCTATTACCACTGCCCCGATGTCATCCCGGTTCAGGAGTTCTTTATGGTCGGTGTAGAAATCAGGCTGCTTGTCAACCCCCGGAATTTCAGGCCCTTGCTTCAGCAGCGGGTCGCCCAGGGCTGCAACCGTGCATTCCGAAAGCTGCGACAGGGCCCTGGCATGCAGCATTCCCATAAAACCCGCCCCAATGATCCCTATCCCTATCTTTTGTCCCATTTGTTTGCTCCTTCATGTAAAAATAGTCCCCTCATCGCATCAGCAGAGGGTAAAACCGCAGCCGGTCCGGGAGTAATTTCCAGAAAAGAGCTTCAGGTGCTTGCCTACCGTCATCCCCGGTCCTGCCGGTCAGGTAAAGCTACTGCGTTTGAGCCAGCCACTTTACCATCTGCCTGAAAAAAGCACCATAGTGCTCCCACTTTTGAAAGCCTACCGCCCAGTGAGGGGAGACATCGGAGGCAAATGCCATGCTCCTTCCCCTGCCAAACTCCCCGCATACAATAAAGGGATGATGGGTGTTTCTGGTCCGTGCCAGCACCTCTGCTTCTTCCTTGGCAATTATCCGGTTGTACCCTAAAAAGCAGGGGCAGGTATCCCAGGGTATACCTCCGGTCACAGAGTGGTTCTTGTTCAATATTTCTATCCAGGTCCCCTCAGGGGTTTCCACCCTGTCATCCCCGGCCTGGATGCATCTCACCGGAAGAGCCTCCTCCACCGGGGTGTTCTGGTAGGCTGCGGTGCCGAACCTTCCGCTGAAAGAAGACCAGCCCCCTATCATGCACAGGCTTCCTCCGTCTTTCACATAGTCACGGAGAGAGGCAAGCCTGTTCGGGCCCATGGGAGCTCTGGTCCATTCGGGGTAGAGGAGCAATACCTCGCTTTCTACGTCGCTCAGGAAAACCACCTGGTACTTCTTGAAATCCTGCGGAGTTTTGGGAAAGTCCCTGTATGCGTCCCAGTTGGTTAAATGCTCAACCTCTATGTCAGGGTCTGAATTGAGGGCATCCAGTACAGGCTGGCACCATATATGAATGTTAAAGCCCTTGTTTTCCACGTTGAAAGGCGAAGCGATGAACCTGGGTCCTAAAACACCCGCTGCATCTCCAACATACAATACCTTTATCATCTCTATACCTCCTGATTAATGGATTAGGTTTTTTTATGAAAAATATATTTAGAGCTACTACCGGACTGAGTATAGATTCGGTTGGATTGATCAGCATTATATAGCCAGGCCTTCTACCTCCCACCTTGATCTGCGGTGGGTATAGTCCATGGCAGCAGCTTTTCTGAAAAGACATTCTGCTTTTGCTTTTTTATCTTTACCCTTATGAGCAAGACCAAGCAGGTAGAGACTGTGCGCTTCTTTCTCACCTTCCGACACTGATTTTTCACCAGCGTAGCTAATAAGATCTTCCAGGATTTGTTCGGCTTCCTTTATTCTTCCCAGGCGCTTTAGAGCCATGGCTTTGTAATAGCTGAGGCAGTCTATGGTATGGCGCTGCTCCGCCTGGGCCCTGTCCCAGAACACACGGGCTGATTCCTTATCTCCCATCATCTCAAAGGCGCACCCCATGAGGTACAACGGCTCTGCATGCGCCTTCTTTGCCGGCTCGCCCACCCCAATGTTCCTGGGATATTTCATTGCTTCATTGAAGCTTGCTACGGCCTCCTTGTGGTTTTTTGATTTTATATACAAATATCCCCTGCCGATATTTGCATCCACGTAGATTTTCCTGGCTTCAGTATACGCTTCCCAGGGAAAAAAGTGGGCGGCGTGCAGAATTTCCAGAGCCCGATCGAATTCTTTGATATCGGTAAAAAAATCACAAGCTCTCTCTGCTATCATGTCATTTCCCATAAGCCGGGCAGGAATGTTTTCTATGAGCTGTCTTCTTCTTTCTGTGAACCCGCATTTCTTGTACAGCTCGTCTAGCTCACATATAATCTTGTAATCGTTCGGGTCGCATTCCAGCGATTTTTCATATGCTTCCACTGCTGCATCCGGATCGTCGAGAGCCTTCCAAGCCACTTTGCCCAGATTCCTGTGCACTACTGAGAACCCTTTCAGCTTCTCGGATGCCGATTTCCAAATCTGGTATGCCTCCATATGGCGGTCCCTGGAGCAGAGCAGATTTCCTAAATAGTATGCGGTCTTTCCGTCCTGTGATAATTCTTCCAATGCTTTTCTGAGTATAGCCTCGGACTCAACTCGGTGGGGAAAAACAAAATCGGGCTCAGCCGCACTGGCTTTTCTTACATGCTCCTGTGCTTTGTTTCTATTACCGACTTTTTCAGTGTAGCTGGCAAGGTAGTAATAAACCAAAGGG
>JBMCUI010000154.1:0-5872 GCA_048622675.1 Spirochaetota bacterium
GGACCATACTTGATGGCTGCATTCAGAGGGCCATTAGAAGGGCCAGCCTTCGGGAAACCGGAGGAGACTCAAAGGAAGATTTAATAAGCACCTTTTACAGAATCAGAAATAAAATCGCCAGGACCAGAAAGACCAGGGGGATAACTACTACGACAGCAATACCAATTGGCACCAGGCTCAGAGTGGAGGTGCCCGGATATGGAAATTATACCGTTAATGTAAACCGGAATGAGTCTGAATACCTGGGAATAAGCATACCTTTTCTCCCTCCCGGCAGATCGGTGCCTTGGAACAGAAAGAAAGTAAAATGCTCATTCTGGAAGGAAAACCAAGGGATGTACAGTTTTGAGACAAAAGTGATGGATGTTCTTGTTACCGATGAAATACAGTGCATCTGCCTTAAGCATACTGACAATATTAAAAGGGTCCAGAAAAGAAGGTATCCCCGGAAAAGTGTTAGATTGCCTGTATTTTTCTCCAGGGTAAGAGTATTCAGTGAGGCAGGGAAGAAAAAAGCGGTAGTAGACAGGAGGGATACCCACTGGGGTACCATTATTGACCTTTCAGTGGGTGGTCTATCTATTGAGTCTACCATTCCTGTTAACAGGGACAACTATATTAGAGTGGAGTTTGAGTTAAGGGAAGAATACCGGGTTGTGGGGTACGGGAAGGTAAAAAGGATAGAGAAAAACACTACCAGGAAAACATGGGTTATGCACATTCAGTTTACCAAGATTGACAAAAAGCACCGTAATGAGATATTTGCTGTTCTCTACAACTACCAGACTATATGAACGCACCCATCGAATATAAGACATACTCGTACAACCAGACCATTGACTGCGGCAGGGAATTGGCCGGTACCCTGAAGGGTGGAGAAGTTGTAATACTTACCGGAGAGCTGGGCAGCGGGAAAACAGTATTTACCAAGGGAATTGCCCAGGGGCTGGGTATAGATGATATTGTTACCAGCCCTTCTTTCACCATAATGAGCCACTACCGGGGTGAGCTGGACCTGTACCATTTTGATTTTTACAGATTATACGATGCATCTGAAATAGACGAGCTGCTGGAAGACTACCTATACAGGGAAGACGGGGTGGTGGTTATCGAATGGGGTGAAGAGATTATGTCTGAGCTGAATATGTACATACTGGTTAGTTTTACCATTTTCCCCTCTTTCAGAAAAATTAGCATCCAGAGGGTGAAGCATTGATATTATGTGTAGAAACCTCCACCAGTGCATTCTCGGTCAGCCTGTTTCATAATGAAAGGCAGGTAATAAATCTGGAGATAAATCACCATCCGGCCCATTCCCAGCGAATTGTAAGCGCAGTGGATTTCCTTCTCCGAAGCATTGGGGGGTCCATTAAAGATATACAGGAAGTATACACAGGTATGGGGCCGGGCTCCTTCACAGGTATCAGAATAGGTTTGAGTTTTGCCAATACATTGGGGCAGGTATTAAACATTCCCCTTCTGGGAGTCTCCTCCCTTGATGTGCTTGCTTTCGGACATCAGGGGTGGTATAATTCGGTTGTTGCATTTATTAAATCAAGAAAAAACCAGGTTTATACGGCCTATTACCAAAAGGGAGAGCGCTATGGGGGGTATAGGGCAATGAAAAAAAGTGATTTTATTGAATTCCTTCGCAGTCACGGGCCTGCTTTTATCGCTGCATCCAAACAAGACTATAAGGAAATCCTGTCGGAGCCGGTACAGGGGCTGAACGCGACAATAGTGTATTCCCACCCCCGGGCCTGCAGTCTTTATCATCTGGTAAAAAAGTGCGGCCTCAAACCACGCCGTCGGTACATAAAGCCCCTTTATTTACGGGAAAAGGCCGAAATATTCTAACCTGAAGGCACTTTTGCAGAAATAATTTTATATGTGCAGCTGAAATATGTTCTTAAGGACATCTAAGTCCTGTTGCTGAAAGTTCCGGAGGGGAAATGGCTTACCTGATTTATACCGACCGGGCCAATATGCTCAAATCAATCCAGTCAGGAAAAGTGAGAATTCCTGCTCCTTTTTTGCGCTATTTCGACCTCCACAGGATAAAAAAGGGAGATAAAATCTTTCTTTTCAATATTGAAAATGGAAAAATATATGGTCCTGCAACTGCTGAAGGGGACCAGGTGATAAAAGAAAAAAATCCTAAAAAAGGTCCTTTTAATGGGCCAGGAAATGTAAACAGGCATTATCTTTACTTCACTGCAGGAATTGACTGTACCAGGGTTTATAAAAAAGGGGCACTGGTGGATGGATATGCTGAGCTGGACCCAGGAAAGCTCCGGTTTTTTCTTACCACCCAGGAGGAAAAAAATCTGCTGAACAGGCTGTTTGTGGCAAATACCCACAGGAACTCCATTATCATAAACCTGTCCCTGCTGCCCGGTTCTCTCAGTGCAACCGTGGTCGAAGTGAAAAGGTCCACCAGCATAAGCAGCTTTGAGTTTACAATAAACAGGAATTTTTTGTCCAGTATTAACAGGAAAATCAGCATGGGAGAGAAGTATCTTCGTGCCGGAAGAAAAGCTGATTTTTTAAATACCCTGAAAGAGGCGGGCAAAGCAGTGTATAATGGAGTTTTTGAACCCCTTAAGTTGGAAGGAGTATTCAGATCGGGGGATTACTGGATATATATCAGAGGCGGCACTGAAATTGCCTCTATACCCCTGGAGCTGGCCTACAAACATAGCTTTATCTTTGAAAAAAATGTGTTTACATACAGGGGAGAAGAAGGTAGAGTCGGGGAATCAGTTAAAGTAAACAGGGTATTGATTGTAGCCGATCCACCGGGCAGGTGTGCACAGGCGTACCAGGAAGGCAAAAAACTCTATGACTTTCTCAAAAAAACAGGGCTTCAGGTGGTTTTTATTTCAAGACCGATATCTGCAGATCTGCTGTCCGAGTTCTTTTCTTCCTGTAATATAATACATTTCTGCGGCCATGCTGGCGCCCACAAAGGGGAGCAGGGATGGGACACAGGCTGTGGAGTATTCGGCCTGGGTGATATGGTGGGCCGGGAGTCTTTACCGGAAATGGTGTTCTCCAGTTCCTGCGGGACCATACCAAATCTTGGTTTTGAGCTTTTAAAGCTTGGATGCAGTAATGTTGTATCTACCCGATGGAGCCTGCCGGATATGGATATTTCTGATTTTGTGATTTCCTTTTACCGTTCGCTTTTAGATAACCTGGAGGTAGGGTTTGCATTTACTGCTGCTCTGAGAGAGTCATACGCACAATCCAGAATTACACCTCTCTGCTTTTCGCTCTACGGAGAGAGCAAACTGGTTTACTTCAAATGAATACTTTTAATATACCTGACAGAAAGATTAAAAAATTGATACAGGTGTATAAAAACGGGGATAATAATGCATATCTGAAGGTTGTTGACCTGCTTTCAGCATATGTATACCATTATCCCAGAATGGTTTACAGTGTAGACCACGATATATGTGGTGGTTATTATGAGTATATCCTGGCCAGGTTAAAAAAAATACTTTCAGGGTACACAGAATCAGAAGCACAATTTATCACCTGGTTCACTGTGGTGCTTCGCAGGCGGTATCTGAACTTTATCCGTGAAAAAAAACAGGACCATCTGGTTAAAGAGAACTACCGGTTTTTATCCTTTGATTTGATTAATGAAAACTCCCCGGGGCTGTACAATCTGGTCAGCGATAACCGAAATTACCACTACTCGGAGGGAGAAGGTGTTTCTGAACTGGTGGATAAAATCGTGAGGGAGCTTAATCATAATCATAGAGTGTTTTTTCATTTATATTACATTGAAACTCTGAGGCCTGAGGATATTGGGTTCCTGGCTGCAAGTCTCAACAGGAGTGTCCAGCAAATAGTCCGGGGGCTGGACAGCATCAGAAATTCTATGGTAGTGAAATACCGCAGCAGGAACCTTCTGCTGCAGAAGCTGACCACAGTTTACCAAAATATTCTGAATGCCCAGAGAGAGGGAAACAGGGAGGAAGTGAGCAGGTACAGGAAAAAGCAGTCACGCCTCCTCAATGAATACAGGAGTCTGAAATTGAACCCTACGTACAGGAGCCTGGCGGATTTTCTCAATGTTCCTCCAGGTACAGTTTCTACCGGAATCTCCAGAATGAAGGAGGCTGTTAGGAAATGCTTGAAAGGGTATGCACATGAGCGAATGCAAATTCAATGATCCATATTATATTTCCATGTACTATGAGGGGAAACTCTCCGGAGAGGATGAAAAAGCCTTTTCCAGGCATCTTCTGCGCTGCCGGAAATGTCTGGAAGCTCTTCTCAACTTACAGAATGACCTTTTTACTATGTTTTCTGTTGCCCAGCCCTGCGAGGTATCGCTGCAGAAGACCCGGGTGAGGAAGCCCATATTCAAACTCCTTTCAGACGGAATAATGCTTCTTACAGGAGGAGGACAGTATGGGCTTGCACCTGTTCCTTTGCTGGCATCAAGAGGAAAAATTACCCGGGAGGTTTGCGGCCACCAGGTTTATAAAATGAAGAGTAATGATATAGAAATTGAGCTCTCAGGGGCAGAGGGGAAGCTCTTTAATATAGAGATACGGGGTGCAAGTGGTGATATTTCACTGTACCGGGAGCAGAGAATGGTGGAAGCCAGGGCTGATGTCTCACCAGAAGGTATAAAAATATATAACCTGCAGGGAGGGGTTTACACCCTGTTTATCAACGAAGAAAAAATGCTGGAGTTTGTGGTTATTTAATCTTGATAAAAACTACCATGAGGCTGGTCCCGATCGGAGGCTTTGGGATATCAACGAGGGGCTGTGTGGTCTCAGGTAGGGTGTTGGAGCCCTTTTATGTCGGCTTTCCGTATTACTTTTTCCAGTAATCCACTTATAAAATCACAGGCATGTTCCAGGGATGTGTATAGTTTGATGGAGTTTTGAATTGAATCCTGGTCTCTGGCTCCCGAGGAGTTTAGAATATCATTCAAAGGTGTCTGCATCACCATGTTCAATAGGGTTAATTCATCTTTGAAAGAAATGATTTTTTGGTCCAGAAGGTCCAGCTGCCGGTGTACATGGACAGGGTGAGAGGGGTTATTTGCTAATTGAAGCATTTCTGAGAATCGGCGGGCTTTTTCGCAGCACCTTTTTATCATAAGAAAGCCGGTATTCATCTGTTCAAGATACTGCAGGTAATTAACAAAGCTTGAAGAAACTTCCCTGGTTCTGGGCTCATTTGTTGCAGGGTCCTTTTTTATTCCAGTCAGGTTTTTCAGGGATTTTTTATCCCTTTCTGGTTCTCCTACAAGTGAAATTATTTTTTCTTTGAGGGCCTTTTTTCTTTTTCTGGTTGAAAGCTTCAGTGAACTCTGGAGACGGGGAAGGGGAATGTATTCTGCACCCTGTATTTCCAGTCCCCTCTCAGTACAGTTTATAACCCTGCAGGAGCCCGCTGCAAATTGCTGTTCCAACCAGTGCCTGTACATGATCATTCGGTTGTCTGTATAGACATTTTCTCCCTGGTTATTTTTTAATACCAGGGGAGAGGACTTTTTTACAATATTGGAGTAGAAGTTCTGAACTGGATTAAACTTAGTGCTTGTTGAAAGGGCATAATTTTCTATGAAAGAACCTGACAGATGGGTTTTTCCTTCCCTGTAGCATAGATCCAGACCGGTTAATATAATCGGATCGGATGCCATTATTCTGGCCAGGTCAAAAGCTGTAGTAGAAACAGAACCTCCGGCAGCCATGGTTCCCTTTGTGCCTGAAAATTTTTCAATTGTCTTCCCCAGATCAAAAACCGAAGAACTGAGAACCATGGGGCCAGGGTAGTTGTTAAGTACAGTTGGATAAATTGCCGGGTCGGCTACCAGAACCGGCATGGACCTCCAGGG
>JBMCUI010000155.1:0-5841 GCA_048622675.1 Spirochaetota bacterium
GTCCTGAGCTTCCTTCATGGTAAAATCCCCGGATATTCTCACCTGCCCCCCGGGTATCCTTTCCCTGATCACCGGCATGGAAAGAATTTTATCATCCAGAATAATTGCCAGCATTTTACCTACATTTTCTTCGGTAATTTCTGCAAACTTTGAAGCCCCTTCACTGGAAAGTGAAAACGAAACCTCGGGGTTTCCGAACTGGTCGGTGGTAACCTGCACATTTTTTAGATAACTTCCGTCCATAAGGGTATTTTCATACACCACCACCGCTTTTTTTCTTTCCAGTACATCATACTTATTCTTTTCCCATAAATAAAGAAGCTCAGAACCTTCGGGAATAACTGACTTGTCTATAAGAATACCTTCTTTATTAAACATATCCCTGCGCAGCTTGCTGGTAGTCTCCTCATCTACCAGCTTAAACTCCAGAAGCCCTCTTCCCATAACTACATTTTTTGCTCTATCCGGGTCCTTTGAACCGGGAAGCTCCACTACAATACGGTCCTCACCCTGAGTGGTAATGGTGGGCTCCGAAACTCCAAACCTGTCAATTCTGTTGCGGAGAATCTCAATTACCCGTCGCCTGGCATCTTTAATCTCAGACTGGGAAAGATTTTCTCCCCCCCTTCTTTTTTTCAGCTCTTCATAATCAGGCTGCAGCACCATATATAATCCGCCCTGCAGGTCCAGTCCCAGATTAATGATGCGGCTTCTCAGCTCCTGCATCTCCTGTATTTTAAGTCTTTTCTGGTCAGGATATTCGGCAAGCTGCTCGGCAGTAAGATTGGTAAGCTGCCTTTCCTCTTTTGAATATCCAAAGTACCATCTAAAAGTATAGGAAAGGCCCCATCCTGCAATGCCTATAGCTATAAGAACAACCAGAACTCTGAAGGCTTTGTTCATATCTGTTTCTGCCCTATGTAATATTTACGATACCCACTTACCAATTCAGGAAGGTAGAGTGATGGTAAACATGCTTCAGCGTTTGCTGCTGGGCACATAAGAAGTATGGCTCTGGAATGTATAACTCCAGTAGAATTATGGCCCCCACTACTGCTGAGCTTACTATCTGAGACAGTGTTTATTTTTTTTCCTCTTGCTTTGCTGTTTGTTCTCCCGATGACCCGCTGGCTGATGATTCGGTTCTGGAACTTCTGGATGATACAATCTGGCTTATAGATGACCTATTAAGCTCTACTTTTACAGTATCTGCTATTTTAACTATTACAGTATTATCTTTTACTCCTGCTACAGTACCGTGTATACCCCCAATGGTAACTATTTTATCACCTTTGGATATTTTACTGAGCATTTCCTGGTGTTGTTTTTTCTGCCTTTGCTGAGGTCTAATCATTAAAAAGTACATTACTGCAAATATTGCTATTATCATAAAAATGAGCGACATCGGACTTCCACCGCCTGCTCCTTCTCCGGTACTTCCGCTCTGTGGACCGTATGCTGCAAATAGTTGATTAATCATGATTTTAAAACTCCTCATTAATTTTTTTGTCCCGAAAAAGTACCACTGCAGTTATTTTCTGTCAAGAATTTTTTGTTTTGGTTGACGTGAAGTTTCTCTTCTGCTATTCTACCATACATAAGCGGAGGAAAAAATGAAGGAGAATATTCAATTACGAATTCTGGCAATCGTGGTCCTGATAGTTCTGGGGGTGCTGGATGCATTTGCTATTTTTGTGCCGGTGGTGGCCATTGGTGGAATCATATTACTTCTATTCAGGCCCAAATGGTTTTATAACTTTGTGGAAAAAGTCTATAAATAAGGTTGATACTGATTATGTTTTCTGTTCAAATTTTAAACAAAATATCGCCAGCAGGACTTGAACTTCTCCCCAGGGCAAAATATGAAATAGCATCTGAGATAATGCATCCAGACGCTGTTCTTGTTCGCAGTCATAATATGCTCCAGGTGGAGCTGCCTCCATCGCTTAAAGCTATAGCCAGAGCCGGAACAGGGGTAAACAACATCCCGGTGGACAGGTGCACTGACAGGGGGATTGTAGTTTTCAACACCCCGGGTGCCAATGCCAACAGTGTAAAAGAGCTGGTACTGGCAGGACTTTTTCTCACATCTCGAAATATATACCAGGGAATAAATTGGGCCAAAGCCCTCAGGGGCAGAGGCCAAGAGGTGCCGAAGCTTGTTGAAAAAGGCAAGTCCCAGTTTGCCGGTCCTGAAATAAAAGGCAAAAAACTGGCTGTAGTAGGCCTGGGGGCTATAGGTGTGGCAGTAGCCAACGATGCAGCGGCCCTGGGAATGGATGTTACTGGCTATGACCCGTTTATCTCAGTAGAATCTGCCTGGGACCTCTCCCGTCATATCAAAAGGGCGAAAGGCTTTGAGAGCCTTCTGGGAGAATGTGACTATCTTACCCTCCATGTACCCCAGACAGAACAGACAAAGGGTATGATAAACACGGAAAAGTTCCAGCTTGTGAAAAAAGGTGCGCGCATTTTAAATTTTGCCCGCGGTGGACTGGTTAACAACTATGATTTATTAGAGGCTATCCAAAAAGGGATAGTCTCATGGTACATAACCGATTTTCCGGATGACCAGCTTCTTGCTTCCGACAGGGTAATACCCATCCCCCACCTGGGAGCTTCCACTCCTGAAGCCGGGGAGAACTGTGCCAGAATGGCTGTACAGCAGGTACAGGAGTTTCTGGAAAAGGGCAATATAAGAAATTCAGTAAATTTCCCCGAATGTGAAATGGATTTTACAGGGAAGAGACGCCTGGTTATTGCCAACAGAAACATCCCTGCCATGGTGGGTCAGATAACCGCGGTACTGGCCAACGATGGAATCAACATTGCAGATATGCTTAACCGTTCAAAAGAAAAGGCAGCCTATAATATTATTGACATTGACAGCGACATAAGTGAGGAGAGCATAAGTAAAATACGCAACATTAAAGGGGTAACCAAGGTCAGGGTAATCTAAGAAGTGGATCAAGGAGGGGAAATAAATCCCCTCCTTGATCAATTAATTCAACTTTTTGGTCATTTACGTGTAAATTTCATAGTAACAGAGCTATTAAAGTCATATGCTTCTAAAACTGATACCCCACTCTTTTCAAATGATCCGAAAAGATAGTAATTTTCCCGGAGTTCGTCCTCGTCCAAGACCTGAAGACCCAAAACATCGAATACGGGGGTTAGGTTCTCTTCGTTAAGGCTTGTTACATGAAAAGCAATCCTGCCCTTGTCATCTGGTTTCAGGCTGGAAGTAGCGCTTAACAATAACTTTTTTACTCCACCTTTTTTCTCCAAGTAAACTTCAATATTTTTATTTTCAAGTTTCTTGATGGTTATATAGTAGTCTTTGAACTCTTCGGTGATTTGTACAGGCTCTCCTTCCATTTCAACCTCAGCATCTTTAACTGCTGTGGTCCATTCAATCGGTTTGAACTCGGCTTCCTCCGCTTCAGCTTTTGCAATTTCTTTTTCTTTCTCTACCTTTTTCTCTTTCACCGGCTCTTCAACAACAGCTTTCTTTGGACCGGCACAGCTCCATAGAAACGAAAAAATTACCATACAACCCAACACCGTAAAAATAATTTTTTTAAGATTCATCCTGTCCTCCTTAAAATAAGATAATGAAAACACCACCAACCTCTATCAGCAACCAAAAACAGGCAGACATCACCCCCTTCCTATTGATTATAATTATAGCTATTGTATCATAAATTTCTTGCATAGTAAATTAAAATACCGTGCATATTTATATATATTTGTATACTTGGCAACAGGCAGAAAAAGCAGGTTCTTGGTTTGGAGCTGCCCTATACATATTTTCTTCCGATCATCCATCCGGCTATGCTCATCCCGTCCACTATTTTACCCTTTTCTATCATCCGGTCTATTTCCTGTGGTGATTTTTCAATCACCTCTATCTGTTCGGTTTCATCCGGATTGGTTCCCACATAAAACAGCTTCCTGGCAATGAAAACACTGCAAAACTCATCCGAAAGCCCATTATAAGGAACAAACCCACCAACCCGCTTCAGCCTTTTGCACTCGTACCCGGTTTCTTCTATCAGTTCAGCTCTGGCAGCCTCGTCTGCTTTCTGGTCCTGCTTAACTCCACCGCAGGGTATTTCAATTGATATATTATTGGTGAGATATCTGTATTGAGCCACTAGCAGGACGTTTCCACCTTTGCACACCGGGATGGTCAGAGCGCTCCCATTGGTGTGCATGTAAAAATAATTGCCTTTCTTCCCGTCAGGAATTTCAAACTGGTTGTGATAAATACTCATCCAGGGTGTGGAAAATACTTCTTCCTGAAGGAGGGTTTTCCAAGGAGAGAACTTTTTCTTCATATATGCTCCGGATTATTCACCGGGGTAATATCCCTTTCCTGTTTTCTTTTTAAAACCCGATCTGTATGAATGTCTGTATTACTTACCCCGGTTACCTGTTTCCATTACATAACTGTGGACTGCTTCTCTGTTCGGTATATTTTCCTACTGGCCAATCATACTGTTTACCAGGTCAACCGATGAAGCTGCATCCGGTGCATACCCATCTGCCCCGATCTCATCGGCATAGTTCTGGGTCAAAGGAGCCCCTCCAACCACTATCTTGCTCTTACAGTCCTTGTTTTTGGCTATCTCAATTACATTCTTCATGTTAACCATAGTAGTAGTTAATAAAGCGCTCATACCAATAACATCAGCCTCCTCTTTCTGGGCTGTGTCTACAAATTTTTCTGCATCTACGTCTACTCCCAGATCAACTACCTTCCAGCCCGAGCCTTTCATCATCATTGCCACCAGATTTTTCCCGATATCATGCAGGTCACCCTTTACGGTCCCGATGACAAACACTCCCTTTGCTTTTACTCCCGAAGCTGCCAGCAGAGGTTCCAGGATTTCCATGCCCGCGTGCATTGCCCTTGCACTGACCAGTACTTCAGGCACATAAATCTCACAGTTCTTAAACCTCACACCAATTACTTCCATTCCTGCAATCAGCCCTTCATCCAGAATCTTTTTCGGTTCAACCCCCTCATCCACAGCCGCCTGTACCAGTTCCTTTACTTTTCCTGCATTCCCTTCGATCAGGGCCTCTGACATTGCTTTGAAATCTGCCATCAAAGCACCTCCATCAAAATTTATTCCACTATAATAAAATTTTATCATATTACAGTCAAACACAATATTCCAGCTTATGGAAAAATTTTTATTGACGCAAAACCGTAAATTAATATATAATGGGTATCCACAAAGTCTATTGCTGCAAAGAATCGAGTTATGTCAGGCGTAAAGCCACCCAGGCTCGGAAGGGCCCGGGTGGCTTTTTTTTATCAAAGAACAAGATTCTCACAGGAGGAGGCTGCTATGCTGCCCAGATTGTCTTTGGTCCTGGTATACCTGCTCATTACTCTGGTAATCGGAGCAATTTTCCGCAAACAGGCCGCCCGGAGCAGGGTAGAGTTCTTTTTGGCAGGCAGGGGTATTTCAAAGCTGCTTTTATTTTTCACCATGGCCTCCACCAACTTCAGTGCTTTTACCATCTTTGGTTTTTCCGGCGCAGGATACAGAATCGGATATTCCTTTTATCCTGTTATGGGCTTTGGAACAGGGTTTATGGCCCTTTCCTTTTACATTATAGGAATAAAAATCTTAAAGCTCTCAAAGCAGCGTAACTACCTGACCCCCTCAGATTATATCTTCGACAGATATAATTCGGGATTTCTCAAAAGACTTTTTTCTCTGGTAATGATAGTTTTCACCCTTCCATATATCTCCATACAGACAATAGCCAGTGGGAAATCACTTCAATCACTGGTAGGAATCCCTTATCTGACAGGAGCAGTTC
>JBMCUI010000156.1:0-5812 GCA_048622675.1 Spirochaetota bacterium
CAACTGGGCCTATCCTGTTCCAGGTTTTAACCCCCATAAGTTTAAAGAGTCGTTTTACCTTGACAAATAGAATACGCAAAATATAATGGTAAGCGAAAATATCGATAGAATCATAAGGATTAAAAAAATGGCCAAAGGCAGCCATTTTCGTTCCTTTATTTTCTTCAGCTTGGTACAAAGCAGCTTTCCTGCCTTATTGCTGCAAGGTAAGAGTAAATATACAGCATACCATCATTAAAAAAAGGAGGTAATTTATGAGAAAAAAGAATTATGTTATCCTGGGCTTCCTTCTGCTGTTTCTTTGTTTTTCTTGTTTCTCCGTTTTTGCAGAAGGAGCAAAGAAGGAGGCAGTCGAAGAGGTAAAAACCTTCAGGTGGGCGACTTCCTCAACAGGTTCATCAGGCTACCGGGCCCTCAACAATCTGGTCCAGGTGATTCAGCCGGAAATGACTGGCTACGATATTTCTGTGCTTCCTACAGCAGGGGCGGTATTCAGTGTAAAAAGCTACTGTCAGGGAGAATCCGAAGGCTATTATGGAGCGGACATCGCTTTTTATGAGCTCGCTAACAATATAAAAAGGTTCGAAGGTTTTGGGCCGCAGATGAAAAGGGAGCCGGTGCAGTCCTTCTGGTCCTATACCATGGAAGTAGGACTTGCTATACACGCCAGGAATAGAGGCCAGTTCAAGGAGTGGAGAGACCTCTCGGGTAAACGGGTATTCACCGGCCCCATGCCCTGGGATGTAAGAGCTACTCTGGAGAGGGCTATGGATGCCGTTGGTGTAAACCATCAGTATGTGGAGGTGGATACTGAAATGGTAGCCTCCTCCCTGGACAAGGGCGACATTGCAGCAACCATCGTGTATACTGCAGGGGAACAGCGGATATCCCCGTGGCTGACTCAAACCGAAATGGCTGCCGATCTGGCTGTGCTCAACCCAAGCCGGGAGGAAGTCAGGATGCTGGAAGAAGCCGGCATGCCCCCGGTGGAAGTAGGCGCTGATGTTTTCGACACCGATGTACACGTGAATAAAGTCTCACTGGTGCCTTTCTTCTACGGACTGCACCCTGGAATGGATATGCCTGCTGAGGATGTTTACCGGATGCTCACCATAATAGAGGAGCAAGCTGACGAGCTTGCTGAAATGGATGCCTCTTTTGCTCAGATAAAAGCGGATATGGCAGAAGTGCAGCAGAGGGGAGTAAAGGCAGCTGTTGATTTTGTTCCTGTCCATCCGGGCCTGGCCAAATATATGCGCGAAAAAGGAGTCTGGAGCTCCGAATGGAATGACAGGGTCGCTGGAGAATAGTGCAGTAAGATTGAAAACACATCCCCCCGTTTTAACGGGGGGTATTGATTTTCTCATTTAATCAGCGGAAGCACAAAAGGGAGCCGGATGGAGTTGAAAAAAATCACCCATTACGCCTTCTACACGGCTGCAGGTTTTTTCTTTTCATATCTGTTGTGGTACTACTTCACCGGTGCAGGTGGGCCCTCTCTTCTGGCTGTATCCATGGTCCCGGCTGCATTTGTGGTTTTCACCCTGGATGCGCTTCGAAAAAACCAGTTGTATCCGAAGCTCGGCAAGGCGGCGAACTTTGGAATTGCAGGCATATACATCCTCCTGTGTGCTGCGGCTGCGGTTTATCTTACCCTGGAGTTCAACTCCATTCGAATGGTCAGGCTGTACAACTGGGACTTCCTGGACTACCTGATCGGTACGGTCATGTTTCTTCTGGTGATGGAGTTTTCCCGGAAAAAATTTTTCCCCCTGTTCATACTCAATATAGCGCTTATTCTTTATGTGGTGTACGGGTGGCTTGTGCCCGGTCTCTTCGGACATGCGGGGTTGAGCTGGTCACGGGTGCTTACCTCCATGAGCCTGGAGATGACCACCGGCGTTTTTTCAAGTCTTCCTCAACTGGCGTTGACCTTAATAGGGTCTTTTATTCTGGTATTGAGTGTCCTGCAGGCCTTCGGATGTATTGACTCGCTGCTCAAAGGAGCAAAAAGAATCGGGTCACGGTCGCGGTATATACTCCCCCAGAGTGCAGTGCTGGGGTCCATGGGTGTTGCAGCTGTAAGCGGCAGCGGGGCCGCCAATGCCGCCACTACCGGATCGGCTACCATCCCCACCATGATCCAAGCCGGAGTTTCCAGACTCAGGGCGGCAACTATTGAGACTGCTTCCTCTATTGGAGGGCAGCTGATGCCCCCTATTATGGGTATTTCCGCCTTCATAATGGCTGATTTTTTGGGCACCAGCTATTTCGATGTCGTGGCCAGAGGGTTTGCTCCCGCCCTGATTTACTTCATTGGGGTAAGCACTACCGTGTATTTGATCAGTGCCAAGGAGTTCGGCGGCGACACCTCCCTGCCCATTAAAGCAAAGCCTCTGAACCGGTACGATGTAATCAATCTGTTTGCATATCTATTGATTATTCTCGGGCTGGTGTACCTCATGGGTGTGAAATTCACCTCTCCCATGGTAGCGGCACAGAATGTTTTTTTGATCAGTTTTATTATCCTGTTTTTGATCAACATCTGGAGGAAAATCCAGGAAACTTCCGGTCCGTACAAAGAAAAGCTGAAGAAAATGGGAACTCCCATTTCTGATTTCATTGAGCATTTTTCCACCATGACCTCCGAGATCACTCTCCTTCTGGCTATACTTGCTGTCCTTACCACCGCTTTTGTTATTACCGGGGTTCCCACCAAAATCGGAAATTTATTGATGAGATTTGCAGGAGTAAATATCGCTGTCATTGCCGTTATAGCTTTTTTCTTTGGTTATGTGGTAGGCCTGGGGCTTCCCCCTTCTTCCACGTATATTATCACCGGCATTGTTATTGCACCTCAAATGATCAAGGCGGGGATCAATCCCTGGGCGGCTCATTTTTATGCATTCTTCCTGGGGGTCTTCAGCGAGCTTTCACCTCCCACCTCGGTAACGGCTGCGGTTGCTTCCAAAATTGCCAACACTGATTTTAATCGTACCATGATCAACGCTATCGGGCTTTGCCTGCCTCTGCTTACGCTGATGGCCTCTATATTCGCCCGACCGGAGCTGGTAATAGAGCCTGGAGCTGCTCAAGCCGGTGCTTTTGCCCTGGTGCTGATGGGAACTCTGGGGCTGATGTTCTGCATCCATGCGAAGTACAGTGTTAATAAAGCAAGTAATGCGGTAATACGGCTGGTACTGGCGGGCCTGTCTCTGGTTGCTCTTTTCCATCCCAACCTCCGTGTAGCTTTTACTGCTGTTGGGCCCATAGCAGTTTTAATCGGATACGGGATTTATAAGACCAGGCAGCGCACCGGTGCAGCTTCAAAGGCTTGACCTTGCCATATACTCTTGAGTAGATTCCTTCACTATGAGCAGAGAAGAAAAAACCATTGTATTCTTTTCCGCAGCATCACACTTTTTTGCCCATTTTTATATACTCTTATTCCCTCCCCTGGTGATGCCCCTCAGCAGGGAGCTGGGCCTTCCGCTGGCAAAGGTGGTTGACTTGAGCTTCTCTATGTACCTTCTGTACGGGCTTGTGGCTATTCCCTGGGGGATATTGAGTGATCGGGTAGGGCACAAATGGGCCATGTCTCTGGGGGTGATCATCGCCGGGCTGGGGATGTTTCTTGCAGGAGCGGCTTCCTATACAGGAGCTTCGTTGTTTTTATTCTCCGGTGCACTGGCCTTGGTGGGCATTGGGTGCTCTTCCTACCACCCCTCCGGAATGGCTCTGGTCAGTCAGGGAGTAACTCAGCGGGGGAGGGCCCTGGGGATTGTGGGTATTGCCGGCAATTCGGGCATAGCAACTGTCCCCTTTACGGTGGGCATTCTGAACTATTTCCTGGGCTGGCAGAATGGGCTTATGCTTCTGGGAGGTCAGGGTATAGCTCTGGGGATGGGTATCATGGTTGCTCCCCTGTCTGTAGAGAAAGGCAAGGACAAGATCAGGATCAACCAATTGAAAAAGGAGCATGCGGGAAAGCTTTTTTTTATTTTTTTGATTGGTATTCTTTTCGGCGGTCTTATGTTCCGCAGCTTTACGGTTATCCTTCCCGCTTATCTGGAGCATGAGCTGGGCAGTATTATCGAGGTGTTTCGTGAGTTTGCTGCCGGAAGGTACAGCAGTTTGGAGGATATACCCGCCTTCAATACTCTCACTGCCAATCTGGTGGCAACCGCAGTTTATGTGGTGGGAATTTTCGGCCAGTTTGTGGGAGGAAGGGTAGCAGACCGGTTCAGTCTGAAATGGGCTTACTTTCTGTATTTCTGTATCGCCGCACCGTTTCTGGCAGGAATTGCCCTTTTTCCCAGCGTCTGGATCATCGTATTTTCCGGGATTTTTGTCTTTTTTATGCTGGGGATGCAGCCGATCGAAAACAGTTTAATCGCCTTTCTAACTCCACCCCACTGGAGGTCGGTCAGTTACGGAATTAAGTTTATGGTCGGTTTTGGGGCCGGGGCTTTCGCAATAAAGCTCATAAGTGCTGTTGAATCCGCCTATGGGATCAGAAGCGTAATCTGGCTTATAGGATTGTTTCTTCTTCTTATGATTCTAAGCCTGGGATTTTTTATGCTGGCAGGCAGGGGAATGAAAATAGATCAGAAGGAACAATGACACCTGCAGGGCAAAAGGTAAGGAAATTAATTATTACTAACAGAATTGAGGCACAATTTTTTTTTCATTCATGCATGACCACCAGAGAAAGGAGATAACCATGGCTGGTGAAGGTAAAAGTAATAGTGGAACAGGTGTAGCAGGTGCGGTTTATTTTATGGGTTTCATTGCAGCAGCGGTTTTCTATATCCAAAGTGCAGTTTCTTTTGGCACGGGAGTACTGGGTTTCTTAAAAGCTCTGGTCTGGCCGGCTTTGCTGGTCTACAATTTGCTTGAGTTTCTAAACATGTAGTAATGTACCTGTTGGTATGAAGGCGATTCTTAAAGCCGGCAACGAGCGGGTCATTGCGTATGGGACCTGCATCCAAATCATGAAGGCCAAAGAATACGCTGTGTGTTACTCAGACCAACCACTGGTACCCAAACTTTCATTGGTCTGAGCCTGGCAGGTGACTAGAGGTGAAATAGAAAACCAGGGGTTATCCTTCGAGACTCTTCAATGCCTCCCGTGCCCACCGGTAATTTTTCAGCAGGGCCCTTCCTATTCCCACAATGTCAGCATCGCAGGCGGCAAGAACATCCTCCGCCTGGACGGCTGTGCTGATGCCTCCTGTGACCATCACCGGAACTTTTACCACCTGCTTTATAACCCTGCTGTGGGTTCTGAAAAAGCCCGGATTGGTCTCTACTATGTGGTAGCTGTTCATCCCCCCTGAGACATCTATTATGTCCACCCCCTCCTGCTGAAGCCACTTCGCAAACTGGGCGGTGGAATCCACCTTCAGTCCACCCTCCATGAGATCGTCTGCTCCCAGTCGATACATGAGAAGCATATCGTCTTTCAATTCGCGCATTACCGCCTGCACCACTTCCAGGGGGAAGGCGGCCCTTTCCTCCAAACTGCCCCCATACTTATCCTTGCGCAGGTTGGTAAGAGGGGAGAGGAACTGGTTTAAAAAAAACCCATGAGCGCCGTGCAGCTCCACAGCGTCAAACCCGGCACCAGCAGCCCGAGCGGCCGCCCCGGCAAAATTGTCTCTCAATTTTCCCGCCTCCTCACCGGTAAGGGCACGGGGGTGGGTGTTTTTTCTGGGATGGGGCACAGCTGACGGGGCTACCGGCTTTCCGCCGCAGACCTTTTCAGTGGTACCGCTTCCGGCATGGGAAATCTGTATGGCTGCAAGGGCCC
>JBMCUI010000157.1:0-5779 GCA_048622675.1 Spirochaetota bacterium
GGGGATAAGCGTAGGAGACACCCTGCATTTCAAGGGCACTCACACAGATTTTTCCCAAAAGATCAACTCCATGCAGATAGAGCACCAGGATGTAGACAGGGCTGATGTAGGCTCAGATGTAGGGATCAAGATAAAGAGCAGAGTAAGAGCACACGATAAGGTGTACAAGGTGGTTGATGAATAGGGGCTGCAGGACATCATCGATAGGGGCTGAATGTTAAAATAGGGAGCCGGGTTGACGGCTCCCCTTTAAAATTATCCCCTTTTTTTCTCCAAACTGCTCCGACTACCTGATCAGCCCGTGGTCCTTCAGATACTTGCGGGCAGCTTCGTCAGGCTCCATCTTTTCCACATCAACCATTGCATTGAGTTCCTGCCATGCCTGCTGACCTTTAGAAACAGCTGCAGCCAGCTCGGCACCTGATGGAAACTCTCCTCCGCCGGGGAAGGTAGCAACCAGCTCGTTGAGTATCTTTTCAATTTCCGGATACTTATCAAGAACCTCCGCTCGTACGTAGGGGCAGAGGTCATACGGCGGGAAGAAGCTCTTATCGTCCTTGTACACCAGCCAGTCGTTTTTAGCAATGGCCGAATCAGTACCAAATACCATGGCTACATCCACCTGGCGGTTTTGCAGAGCCAGCAGAGAAGCTCCCGGTGCCCCTGTCTTGAGATAGGCCTCGTCAACATGGAAGTTATAAAACTCCTCCAGAGCAGGAAGCCCGTCAGGGCGGGTGGAAAACTCAAAGTCTATAAATGTCTCCACTTTGCCGTTATTCTTTCTGTAATACGCTGCCAGGTCTGACAGGGTGTCCAGGTTGTTCTTTCTGGCAAACTCAGGCCATGATGCCATAGCATAGGTGTTATTGTTCCATATGGGGTTCACCCATACGAAATCATTTCTGGCCTCTTCCACTGCCTTCACAGAATAATAAAGACAGACATTGCTCATACCAGGATACTGCTTGAAGCCCAGATGGGTCATCCAGGCAGTACCGGTATAATCAGCGGCTATATCAATATCGCCTGCCTCTATTCCTTCCCTCAGGGCCATAGTGGAAAGGTCAGACATCAACCTGACATTAAAACCTTTCTCCTCAAGCAAAATTTTCATCATTTCACCTATTATGTACTGCTCGGTGAAGTTTTTGTTACCAACCACCACCTTTTTCTGCTGTGCCATCACCCCTGTTCCTCCCACGGCAAAGACCAGCAGTGCTACCAGGACGAAAATAGTCAATTTTCTCATAATACTACCTCCTTACACATTTTTATATTGTAAAAATTGAATTCTAAATCTGATTCTGACAAGTATTTATTTTATTATAGTATAAAAAATGGACTTTCTTGAAATAAGGATATATGAGGCAGATGCAAAAAGGGATTTTTGGTGGTAATACCATTAAATGTATCTATCATTCACCTCCTTCAGCGTCTTACCTTGAGACCCTGAGGGGTCATCCAATCTTCAAGAGACTCCAGTATATAGTCTAAAATCACAGCTATACCAGCAGTTGCAGCTGCTCCCTGGACCACTATAATGGGCTGACGCGAAAGAACTCCAGTTAATATAGGACGGCCCAGGCCACGCCCTCCAATCAGAACAGCCAGTGCAGCTGTACCCACCAGTATGACCGTAGATGTTCTAATGCCGGCCATGATAACCGGCCTGGCCAGAGGCAGTTCAATCCTTCTGGCAATCTGTGACCTGCTCATACCCATACCTCTTGCTGATTCAATAATAGCCGGGCTAATATTGGCTATCCCGGCGTAGGAGTTTCGCAGCACAGGCAGAAGCCCATAAATAAACAGTCCCACAATGGCCGATTTCAAAGTGAACCCCAGAAGAGGAGCCATAATGGCAATTACAGCAAAACTGGGAATAGTCTGTCCTACATTCGCCACTCCCACCACCGGAGGCGAAAGCCATTTTAAACCCTGTCTGGTTACCAGAATACCCAGGGGCACCCCTACACATATGGCCATTAATTCAGCTATTCCCACCATCCTAATATGTGCCAGTGTTTCGTTCAGCATTTGCTCGTAGGTGAATACCTTATAGATGCCCACCTTGCCTATAGTGGGTATCCATATAGTCAACCCCACAAAAGTTGCCAGAAATAACACCAGGATAATCCTGCGCCTCATTCAGCCCCCTCCTTGACCGGTTCTTCTTCAGAATACAGCTCACCCAGAACCCTGCGAATGGAGTTGAAGGTCAGCACCCCTACCAGGTTGCCCCGGGAATCAATTATTCCCAGGTTTCCCATGGCCGTTAAAAACATCATAGACAGGGCTTCGTTCAGCACTGTATCTATACTGGCGTCAGTGGTTGATTCTATCATAAATTCGCTTACTTTTTTACCCTCCTCCAGAGAAGACTTTTCCACCCAGCCCAGGAACTTACCCGAGTTGTCCACCACCACTGCCCAGTCACGTTTTTTCTCCTCCATAGCCCTGCGTACCGAAGCCGCATCATCATTATTTCTCACTGTGGGCGGATCTTTCCACATCACCTCCTTGACCCTCATCAGCCTCATTCCTTTAAGGGCCCTGTCTGCACCCACAAAATCGCGTACGAACTTGTTTTTGGGCTGGCTCAACAGTCCTTCAGGAGAAGCATACTGGATCAACTCTCCGGCTTTCATAAGAGCAATCTTGTCGCCCATTTTCAGGGCTTCATTGAAGTCGTGAGTTACAAAAACAATAGTCTTTTGTATTTCTTCCTGTATTTTCAAAAACTCATTCTGCAGCTTTTCTCTGGTTATGGGATCGATGGCTCCAAACGGCTCATCCATAAGCAGCAGGGGAGGGTCTGCACCCAGACAGCGGGCTACCCCCACTCTCTGGCGCTGTCCGCCGGAAAGCTCAGCCGGATAACGGTCTATAAATTCGTCAGGGTCCATACCCACCAGGTCCAGAAGTTCCTTGGCCCTCTGTCTCTGCTTTTGTTTGGACCATCCCAGAAGGGAGGGAACCGTGGCAATATTCTGACTCACAGTCATATGCGGAAAGAGCCCGATTTCCTGAATGGCGTACCCGATGCTTTTTCGAAGCTCATTCTCATTGAGCTTGTAGATATCATCTTCATTGATATATATCTTTCCATCAGTAATGGGAATGAGTCTGTTGATCATCTTCATGGTGGTGGTCTTGCCGCACCCGGAGGGGCCCAGCAGGATGCACAGCTCCCCCTGCTGCACTTCCAGGCTTATACCCTTTACTGCATGAGTGCCGTCCGGATACACTTTTTGTAAATTATCAAGTTTTATCATTTTGCTACCTCTTTACCTTGATCCCCTTGGGGGTTACTTTTTTTTCAACCAGCCCTAGAAGAGCATCTACCGCCAGAGCCAGGATGGAAACAGCGATTGCTCCCACTATGATTAAGTCCATCCTGCCCACTCTCAGGCCCCTGAAAATGGCCCTTCCCAGTCCACCGGCACCTACAAGTGCTGCTACTGCTGCAATGCCGATGTTTATCACTACTGCGTTGCGAAGCCCCGCCATCATTACCGGTACTGCAAGAGGAATTTTTACTTTAAACAAAATCTGTGCGGGAGTCATCCCCATTCCCCGACCTGCCTCTATCATTGCCGGATCCACCTCCCGGATGGACGTATAGGTATTGCGGAGGATGGGAAGCTGGCCGTAAAGGATAAGTGCAATTACAGCAGGTAAGAATCCAAGCGAAGGTAAATTTAGCGCAGCAAGCAGTGCCATTAAAAGCCCTATCATTGCAATACTGGGAACAGTCATAATTATTCCTGCCATATATAATACTGAATCGGCGGCCTGCTCCCTTCCCTCCCCACAAATGAATATTCCCAGGCTTACTCCTATGACTACCGCTATCCCGTTGGCAACGAATATTATCCACAGGTGCTCAAGAGTCCACTGGGCTATCATTTCGGGACGTCTCGTTATAAAATCCCATACTTCCAGCACCTTTTCCTCCTTAACACCATTAGTACACCGAAAATATTAGCATGATACCCACTCTTTGTCAAGGTTAACATTCTTGAACTGCGTAAAATTATAAAAATTAGGTCTTTTAATGTCTTAATTGACTAAAACACCAAAAGTGAACCCTCCTGCACCCAAAAAACTCCAGCCAGGTCAACTCCCTGGCATAGAGTGCACCGGCAGGTGGCATGCTGTGCTGTGAGCAGGAGCTTTTTCCTCCAGCCCGGGTTCCTCCCTGGAGCACATGTCCATCCGATAAGGACACCGGGGGTGAAACCTGCATCCCGAGGGAGGATTAATGGGATTCGGTATCTCCCCCTGAGGGATGGGAGACTGTCTTCGCCTCTGTGGGTCCGGCACCGGCACTGCTTCCAGAAGAGCTCTGGTATAGGGATGAAGAGGGTTGGCGTAAACCTCTTTAAGAGTGCCTAATTCCATTATTTTTCCCAGATACATAATGGCAATCCGGTCACATACATACTTGGCTGTGGCCAGATCGTGGGTTATAAAAAGATAGGTAAGGTTAAACTCCTGCTTCAGGTTCATCATCAGCTCCAGAAGCAGTACCCTCATGGAAACATCCGCCATGGCAATGGGCTCATCTGCAACCACAAAATCCGGATTCAGCATGAGAGCTCTGGCTATTACGATGCGCTGGCGCTGTCCTCCTGAAAGCTGATGGGGATACTTGTTAAATATGATCTCAGCAGGGGTAAGGCCCACATGCTCCAGCAAACCAAGTACTCTCTGTTTTCGTTCCTGAGGGGCGGCAATACCGTGGATCTCCAGGGGCTGCACCAGTGCTTTTCCTATCTTCATTCTGGGGTTAAGAGAGGCATAGGGGTCCTGAAAAATGACCTGGATCTTTCTGCGAAAAGGTTTCAATTCAGGCTTCTTCATCCCGGAGATATCTGCATTTTCAAAAAACACTTCCCCCTGGGTAGGTGACATAACATTGAGGATCAGTTTGCCTACAGTGGTTTTGCCGCTTCCGCTTTCTCCTACCAGCCCAAAGACTTCACCTCTGTGTATATGCAGGCTGATCCCATCCACTGCCTTGATAAACTGCCTTTCCCTGGAGGTTATTTTCTGCACTATGTCCCTTTTTACTTCAAAATACTTTGTTACATCCTGCAGTTTAACAATAGGGTCCCTATTCATATATAATCCCCTGGTCCATCTGCATATTTAAAACACCTTACCTGTCTGCCTTCCAGGCTGTACATGGGCACCTCCTGGCTGAAGCACCGCTCAAATGCATACTTGCATCTGGGTGAAAACCTGCATCCTGGTGGAGGATTCATGAGATCGGGTGGAAAACCGGGCATTGACTCCAGTTGATCGCCCTCCAGCTTGATATGGGGAATAGAGTGCAGAAGCCCTTCGGTGTAAGGATGAAGCGGATTGTGAAAAAGAGGTGCCGCTTCGCTTACTTCCATGAGCTTCCCTCCGTACATCACTGATATTCGATCTGATATTTCCGCCACCAGTCCCATGTTATGGGTAATCAGTATAAGGGTGAGCCCCAGCTCATTTTTCAGCTGTTTCAACTGGTCTATAAACTGTGCTTCTACAATTACATCCAGAGAAGTGGTGGGCTCATCTGCAATGAGCACCTCCGCATCAAGGGCCAGACCGATACCGATCATCACCCGCTGGCGCATTCCTCCAGACAGCTGGTGAGGGTAGTCATAAAGCCTTTCTTTGATAATTCCCAGCCTGTCCATCAGCCGGGCAGCTCTTTCTCTTGCCTGCCTGGTGGTAACACCTCTTCGGTGTTTCTTAATGGTTTCGATGATGTGCCTGTCAATCC
>JBMCUI010000158.1:0-5769 GCA_048622675.1 Spirochaetota bacterium
ACACCATCCTTCCGGGAAACCGTACCTCGAGCTTTATGGAATTGCACAGAAATTATGCAAAAAACTTCATACAGAAAATATCGCATTGAGTATTTCTCATCTTGAGGACCTGGTCATGGCGTCGGTAATTTTTGAAAAGCAGCAGGGAAGTGTTGGATAAGTTCATGTTTACCCTGGCGAAAAAGACCATTCTATATACCAATAAGGAGCCGTTATGGACCGTGAAGAAGCATACAACCTTCTCACCCAGTATACCAAAAAAAGCGGGCTCATTAAACATGCTCTGGCTGTAGAAGCCTGCATGAGGGAATACGCAAGAAAACTGAACCAGGACGAACAAACCTGGGGAATAGTGGGCCTGGTACATGATTTTGACTATGAAAAGCATCCCAACACCCAGGAGCATCCCTACAAAGGTGCAGAAATTCTGCGTCAGAAGGGAGTGCCGGAAGAGTGGGTCCAGGCAATCCTGGCACATGCAGATTACACCGGTGTAAAACGCGAAAGCCTGATGTCCAGGGTGCTTTATGCTTGCGACGAGCTTACCGGTTTTGTGGTTGCTGTAGCTCTGGTCAGACCAAGCAAGAAACTGGAGGACGTTTCTGTTAAATCTGTAAAAAAGAAGATGAAGGACAAGGCATTTGCAGCCGCAGTAGACAGAGAAAGCATCAGGAAAGGGGCAGAAGAGCTTGGACTATCTCTGGATGAGCATATTTCAGTGGTTCTTCAGGCCATGAAAGGCATCTCAGACCAGCTGGGCCTTTAATTCCATCAACACAGCTTTTATTGGGTGTTTGCTTCACTTCTTAACAGCATATAATTTCATAAAACCATGTTAACCGCACCACTGAACAGCCAGAAGAGCCAGTATTCCGGTAAGATCAAGCAGGTCATCCACCCGGACCCATTCATCCGGAGCATGCAGGTTGTCCCCTCCCGGACCAAGTATTAGACAGGGCATCCCGCCTGCATCTCCATATATGGCAAGATCACATGAAAAAGGCGCACCTCCAACTACAGGGTCCCTGCCGGTATACTCTTTGAATGCCTTTACCGTGTGTTGCACCCCCTGGTTGTCTGCCTCCGTCTCCCAGGCCCGAACATGGTGATATGTAGGCCTCAGCTCCATCTGAAAAGCTCTAAGATTGGGCTCTTTGTTTCTGTGATATTCCCAGAATTCCCGGAACCGCCGATAGAACTCCTCTTCTGTCATACCTGGATAGCACCATACAATCCAGGATATCCTGGTCATAAGAGGAGTACCCATCTGGGTGGTTCGTTCTCCCGGAGTTCTTGAGGTTACGCACCACAGAACCACATTCAGCTCTTTACCTTCCTCCTCAAACAGATGATGGCTGTTTGCTGAACGCCACTGGGACTGCCACTGGTAGAACAAATCAACCGCAGTGGCTGCTCCCTGGATGGGATTTGGTATGGCTGAACCGGTGTAGGGCATACCAGCCTTTCCTTTAATCACCAGATCGCCCGGGAAAGCTCCCATACATGCCGGGCAGACCTGCATCCTGGATGGCTCCATAAGCACTGCCAGGTCGGCATTGTACCCACGCAGGCGCGAAGCCAGAGTCCCGTTGCCTCCGGCAAACTCCTCATCCACCACACTGTCAAAAACAATATCCCCTGAAGGCCTGAAACCCAGCTCACTCAGTATTTTCATGGCCCAGAAAGCTGCTGCCAGACCGCCCTTCATATCAGCAGAGCCCCGGCCATACAAGCGGCCGTCCTGTATCACCGGTTCAAAAGGACGGCAAATCCTCCATTCATCAGGTTCATACGGAGCCACATCCAGATGCCCGCTTACCAACAAAGACCTTCCCGATCCGGCACCCTTCCACCGTGCAGCAACATTTTTCCTGTTTCCCGAATAGTCTCTTCCAGGAAGCCAGGAGGCATGGTCATGGATGCCCTTCACTTCTTCCGGACTAAATAACTCCACCTCCCAGCCCATTTTTTCGCACTCCTGGAAAATAAACTGCTGGCCGGGCCATTCATTACCACCGGGAGGACGGTTTTCAGTAGGATACCGGATGAGCTGTTTGGTCCACTCCAGTATCTGGGTACGGTGTGCATCAACTGCCTTTCTCAGGGCATAGGGCTCAATATTCATTGCCTCCTCCTCCAGGACAACATATAAGCCGGTGCAGCACGAGTATACAAATAGTATAGCAAAGCTAACTATCCCGACCACTCCTCTTGGTTTTAAAGTACTATTACCTCTCTTCTATACGAACTCAACTCTTGTACCCCATCCCGGGTTACCAGTATACCGTCTTCATATCGCAGTCCGTACTCCCCATCAGAGAGCCAGATGTCCACATTGAAAAGCATGTTCGGCTGAATGGTAAAATCGGCCTGCCTGGCAAGCCACAGACCCTCCACCTCTGAGCTGCCTGTACCGTGCGCCGGCCCATAAAGGGTGAAGCTTTCCAGCCCGTGGCGGGAAAGGATATCATAATAGCCATCAAAAACCTCAGAAGCCTTGACTCCCGGGCCGATAGCCCCTATGGCATAGTTCATTCCCTCCAGTGCAACTTCCATCAGCTTTCTGGCAGCCTTCGGTGGCTCTCCTATGAAAAACGGCCTGCACATGTTTCCGCAGTATCCCATATACTTTGCCCCGAAGGTAAACTGAACAAGTTCGTTTTTCTGTATGGACCGGTCAGTTGAACGGCACAGGCTCAAAGTGGTGTGGGGACCTGAGCACACCCAGGCCGGGTAGGACATTCCCTCCGCCCCCATACGTACCATGTGTGAGCGGGCAGCTGCTTCCAGCTCCCATTCTTTTTTGCCTTCTTCTGCTTCTGACAGGGCTTTTTTCATGGCCTGCTCGGTAATCCGGTACGCCTCTTCTATGTAGGGAATCTCAGCATCAGACTTTACCGCCTGGACCCTCAACAGAAGCTCATCTGCAGGAACTATTTCTGCACCAGGAGCAGCCTTTTTCAAGTCTTCATATACTATATGCGGAAGAATATTCCAGTTCCCCACTCCTATCCGTTTGGGAGTATAGCCTACCGCATCGTTAATTATGCTCTCAAAGCTTTCCCCTTTTACCTCCGGAACCCATTCCGGAGCTGAGGTTTCCACCAGCAGCGGGTTGATACGAAGCTCATCAGTCTGGGAAAATGCCCTGGCAAACTCCAGGGATTCCGGTCCTCCGGTAACCAGTACTGGTTTTCCCTGTGCAGGCACCACCACAGCTGCAAAGTCAAAAAAAGGCCAGAAACCCGCAAAGTACCGGGAAGTTGCAGACTCACACTCACTGCTGTACCCAACCCACACATCCAGCCCCTGTCTGCGGAGGTGCTGCTGCAGCCTTTCTACTCTTCTCTGATATTCCTCCCTGGGCAGTGGTTTCATTCTCATTGTATGACTTCTCCTTTATACTTAGTTTTCTTTATCCAGGACATGGTCACACTGCGCTCTCATTGTATAGCAATGCGGTGTCAGTGTCAAGCCAGGGTCTGAATGATAACAATATTTCTCTCTTCATCCTCCAGAAAGGGAACGTTGACCTTTTGTATCCGGAGGCTGAGCTTACCCTGAGTGCTTTGCTGTTGTTTAAGCCTTTTTATTTCCTTTTCTATTTCTGTAATTTTTCCCTTGAAGGCGAGTATCATGGCTTTGTTCTTTAACAGCCTTCTGGACAAGGAGTATATCAGCGAAAGCTCTCCGACTCCCCTGGCTGTAACCACATCATAGCTTCCTGCTACCTCTCTGGCATCTCCCTGATGCACCCTGAAATTGGCAAGCCCCATCATAACACCGATGTTCCTTAAAAAAGCAGCGCGTTTATTTCTTCTTTCTACAGCAAGTATGTCCAGTCCCGGGTCAACGATTGCCAGGGGAACCGAGGGAAACCCCGCCCCGGCACCCAGGTCTACAATCGACCTGCTTTTATTCTTTATTAAGGGGTACACAGCCGCAGAGTCCAGGATGTGTTTGATAATTATCTGGCTGGGATCTGCCTGTCCAATCAGGTTGGTACTGCGGTTCCACAGTATCAGTTCTTCCAGGAAAACAGAAAACGAGGAGACTATTCCAGACTGAGGGGTAATACCCAGCTGTCTGAGACCTTCCTGGAGCAGCTGGAGTTCCTGCCTGTTCATCTCCTTCAGCCTGCCTTTTTGCTTTTCCCGGTACGGACACGTTCCTGTCCGGGTTCAACTTCTCTGCTCTTTGCTTTCAGTTTTTTGATATAGTACAGGAGGTTGGTAACATCGGCGGGTTTTACCCCTGATATGCGGGAAGCCTGCCCCAGTGAAGCAGGTCGAATCTGATCAAGCTTTTCTTTTGCCTCTCTGCAGATTCCCTCCACCTGCTGGTAGTCAATGTCTTCAGGTATGGGCATGTTCTCCATTTTCTTGAATTGTTTTATCTTTTCATTTTGTCGTTGAATATAACCGGAATACTTAACTTCTATTTGGACACACCTTTTCACCTGTTCCGGATAGGCCCTGATCTGCTCTGAAAATGCTTCAAGATCTTTAATTCCGGTATCCCCCTGTTTGAGAATCTGGAAAAAGGTCTTACCTCCGCTCTTTTCATGCCTGAGCGTGTCCATAAGCTCACCGAACATCCGCTTCTTTTCTTTGGCCATCTGGTAGTTGTATTCATCAAGCAGTCCCACTCTTTTCCCGTACTCAGAAAGCCTCAGGTCGGCATTGTCATGACGGAGATTCAGCCTGTATTCTGCACTGGAGGTAAAAAGCCGGTAAGGTTCTTCGGTACCCTTGGTTATCAGGTCATCTATCAATACACCTATGTAAGCCTCTGATCGATCCAGTATCAGGGGAGGCTGCCCTTTCAATGCCTGGCATGCATTCACTCCAGCCATAAGCCCCTGGGCTGCAGCCTCTTCGTATCCGCTCGTTCCGTTGATCTGGCCTGCCAGATACAGCCCTTTTACTCTCTTGGTTTCCAGACTGCCCTTGAGCTCGGTGGGAGGGACAAAATCATACTCTACTGCATAACCCGGCTTCATCACCTCCACGTTCTCCAGGCCCTTTATAGTTTTCAAAAACTCTACCTGAACCTCCTCGGGAAGGCTTGATGAAATACCGTTCAGGTACATCTCCTCGGTATTGAGCCCTTCGGGTTCTACAAATATCTGATGCTTCTCCTTGTCCGGGAACCGAACTACCTTATCCTCAATGGAGGGGCAGTAACGGGGTCCTACTCCTTTAATCTGCCCGGAGAACAGTGGAGCCAGATGTATATTGCGGCGGATAACTTCATGGGTGTTCCGGTTGGTATAGGTGATGTAGCAGGGAACCTGTTCTGCTTTTACCACAGATGTGGAAAACGAAAAGGGCTGAGGTTTTTCATCCCCTTCCTGGACAGTTATCCTGCTGAAATCAATGCTTTTCCTATTGACCCTTGCAGGTGTACCGGTTTTCAGTCTGCCCAGAGGAAAACCAAGCCTTTCAAGGCTGTCTGAGAGGTGCTCAGAGGATAACTCGCCGATTCTTCCTGCCTTTTTGGTAAATCTCCCAATATGGATCAGTCCCCTGAGAAAAGTGCCGGTGGTTACAATTACCTTTTTAGCATAATAGGTATTTCCCCTCTCGGTCTTTACCCCGCAGACCTCACCTTCAGAGGCAACTACCTCATTTGCCGTATCCTGCTTCAGAAATACATTCTGCTGTACCTCCAGGGCATGCTTCATCTCGTTCTGGTAGCCTTTTTTGTCAGCCTGGGCCCTCAACGCCCATACTGCCGGGCCCTTGGTGGTATTCAGCATTCCGAATT
>JBMCUI010000159.1:0-5745 GCA_048622675.1 Spirochaetota bacterium
ATCTCCACCAATGGTGCAGGGCTCAATACCGGGGTGTTCCAGGGTAATACAGGTAGGCTCCGGTTTTCTTTCCCTGCTGTAAAGGGGAAGGTGGGACTTGTCCTCTTTTTCCTCCATTTTTTTGATATGCTCAATATTCCTGCTGCCGGTCCATACCGGGTAGCTGCCCAGTATTTTAAGAAAATTGGTCTCCTGTTTGAGTTCTGCCATAGCTTCCTTGACCATTTTATCCTGAAGGGCGCCTTCGAAGTCCAGGTAAAAATAGAATCTCCACGGTTCAGTTTTATGGGGACGGGATTCAAGCTTGGTGAGGTTGATACCATAATCGTTAAATATCTTCAATACCCTGTACAGAGCTCCCGGCTGGTTGAGAGTGGTAAATATAATAGAAGTTTTTGCTTTTTTGTGATAAACTTCTTCTTTTGAACAGGATATAATAATGAACCTGGTCTGGTTGTTGGGGTAGTCCTCCAGCTTTTCAGCCACCATTTCCAGGTTGTAGATTCTGGCAGCCAGCCGGCTTGCTATAGCCGCGGAATGAGGGTCTTTTTCTTTGCTTACCTTCATAGCGCTTCCAGCTGTATCATACAGGGGAACAACTTCACAGTTATGCAGGCTCTGCAGAAAACTTGAACACTGGGATAGTGCTGCCGGGTGTGAGTATATTTTTCTTATTTCATTAACAGGCACCTTTTTGGGGGCAAGCAGGTAATGGGAAACAGTAGTAATAATTTCTCCCACTATGGGCAGGTCATACTCAAGCAGCAGATCATAGGTGGTGGTTATACTTCCGATAAGAGTATTTTCCAACGGCAGCAGTCCGAAATCAACCTTTTTTTCGTCAACAGCATTGATTACCTGGTCAAAAGTGTTCTTGGGTATGAATTCTACTGATTTTCCCCAGTATTTTGTTCCTGCTTCCTCGCTGAAGGAACCTTTTTCTCCCTGAATGGCCACTTTAGGTAAGAAAGACATGTTATGTTTTCCTGATGATTGTTCGATTTTTTTCGATAATAATTATTGAAAAAAACTTGTTTATATTTAATTTATTACTGAAGTACAATCAAATAGAAAATACCAATTATATTGCGCACTGGCAATGTAAACAGCTGTAACTGCTGCATCTAATATTTATGGACTATCGGAGTGCGTACAGAGTAACTATCTTCACTGAAGAAGAACAGAAGGCACATGGCGAATACCAAAGGGATTAAAACAGCAAAACGTAAAGCATTCACCATGGTGGAAGTCCTCATTACCCTGGCCGTCCTTTCAGTGGCCATGGTGGCAATACTGAAGAGCAATGTAGTAAACCTTCGTTCCGGCAAGAAAGCTTCGGAGTTGAACAGGGCGGTGGTTGCAGCAGAATATTTGATCAAGCAGGAAATTAACAAAGGTTACCCCACCTCGGGGATTTTTCAGGGAAGCTTTAAAGAAGGGGAATTTGGTGGTCTTTCCTGGTATAAAAAGATCGAGCCGGTAAGGGTTCCTCTTCTGGAAGAATTGAAGCTGGTTACTGTGAGCATTAAATATGGTGAAGGCAAAAAATATACCCTTCAGACAGTGCTTTCAAAGTATTGAGGGGAAGGCTTTGAAGGGAAAAAAATTTGGTAGAGAAAGTGAAAATAAATAAAAAAATAAACACCACCCCCCCTGTAAAAAAATGGGCTTGTTTGTGTGCGTTCACTCTGATAGAGCTTCTGGTTTCGCTTTCCATACTGAGCGTTATTGCTGGTATTTCCAGCTGGGTGCTTGTCTCTGTTCGAAAGGCTGGTGAAAGAAACCAGAGAAATGAACAGATGTGGAAGGACATACGTGGTTTCCTTGAACAGCTTGATTCTGAGCTTTCTTCTGCTGTATATATAAGAGATTACTCAGACAGCCAGTTTCTGGCACAATTAAAGGAGTGGACCGGTCAGGAAGCCACTTCTCTTTCATTCACCACTGTCCTTCCGCAGAAGTTCCTGGAGCTGGGAAAAAGGGGAGAGATTGTAAGAGTGGAATACCGGGTGGAGCGCAGCCAGGAAGACCTGCAGGTAATGGCAGTGAAGAAGTATGTATATTACCAGCTTTTTTCTGATAACCCGGAGCCGGTGAGCTATACTATAGGTGATCAGTTTACTTCTTTCAGGATGAGGTTTAACAGAAATGGCAGATGGTATGAAACCTGGGATGCCCGACAGATGAATATGCTTCCGGATGGGGTGGAGCTGGTATTTTCCATAGGAGATAATACGTTCAAACAATTTTTTAATATCTATATGGACGAGCTTTGAAATATTCATCCATAATATATGAGATTTAATATTTGAAACTTTCATGTATGAAACAGGCTGCTTTTTTGAACATATTTATTAAAAAGCGGTGCAGGGCATTTGCGTTGATTTCAGTACTGGTGTTAATTTCAATGCTTTCTGTGCTGGCACTTGAGTTCTCCCAGCGCAGCACCATAAATCTCAAGATGAGTATCAATCATGCCCAGTATAAAAAAGCTCTGTACACCGCTTATGGAGGGTATGAGGCTGCCCTGGCCCTTCTGATGGGCGATAGAAATGAGTATGATGGTCCAGGGGACCGCTGGTACAGCTCGCTCCCTCCTTTTCCCATGGAGCAGGGAAGTGTTCAGGTAATTATCGCAGACGAGAAGGCACGGTTCAATATTACCGATCTGGTAACTGCTTATGGTGTAGCGCACACCCGTAGAAAGGTTATGCTGGAGCGGATGTTTGAAATGCTGGCCCTGGATACTTCACTGATTGGTGGGTTAATCGACTGGCAGGACCAGGATGATATTAGGATACCCGGAGGTGCTGAAGGTTCCTATTACTCCTTTCTCTCTCCCGCCTACAGCCCCCCCAACAGGCCTGTAATGACCGCAGGAGAAGTGCTGTTGATAAGGGGACTGGACAGGGAAGTTTATTTCCTTCCCCCTTCCTCCCGAACCCATGCCGGCTCGGAGACGGAGAGCCTGAAAGATTACATCACCGTATACGGAGATGGGCGAATTAACATCAATACTGCAGGACTTCCGGTGCTGATGAGTCTTTCCCGAGATATGGACCGGTTTATTGCTGAAGACATCATAGAGTACCGCTTGCAGCATCCTTTTAAAAAACCCGGGCAGCTGAAAGAGGTGGAAACTGTTTCTGATGCGTTGTATGATGAAATAAGCTCGCTTATTACAGTTAAAAGCAATATTTTCAGAATAACTTCCATGGGAAGCTCAACGGGATTCAGCAGAAGAGTTGAGGCTGTAGTATACAGGCAGAGCAGGGGGTTCAGGGTTGTCTACTTTCACAGATCTGATTAATATCAGGATCGGATTTTACAGAAAAGCAGTTTTTATAGAGTCCTTCTTTGATTACTATACTCTTTTTCTGACTGGAGAAAAGCCTCCGGTAAGAGAGAGCATACAAATCATAAGAGAAGATTATCACCGCCTGGAACAGGCTCTGGCAGAGCAGGGTATAACCACACAGAACATATATTATGTGGCCTCACCTCTTCTATATTACCGCACCAACCACAGCTTCCCGTTTACTTCCCGGCAGAAAATAGAAGGGGTAATAAAGTATGAGGTAAAAGATTATTTGCCCCTGAAAAACAGCGATTACCTGGTGGATTTTATCAGTTTTGGGAATCAGGCTGCGGCATTCACCATGGAAAAACAGCATATCAGGGAACTGCTGGAGAGCCTGGGCAGGTATGCGGCAAACCTGAAGTCCCTGATACCGTTTGACATTGCAGTTTACCAGGCAGTGATTTCACAGACTGAAAAAAACAGTTTTGTATTCATGGAAATGGCCCGTGATTGCATGTATATCCAGTATATAAAAGACCATATTTTTAAAAACAGCATTTTTGTCCCAAGATGTGAGCAGCAGCACTACCAGAGCCTTTTGTCTTCACAGCTGCAAATGCTGCTTAAAAAGGCAGAGAACCCTTTTGTGTACTTGAATATCAGAAGCTCCACAGATGATCAGTTTGCAAAAACAAATCAGGAAGTATTCGACCGTCTGGGGTTGGTCTACCATAAGTTCCCGGTCCATAAATACAAGCAGTATTTTCCCCTGGATGCACCGGAGGTCTTATCTGAAACAGTCTCACTGGCAGGTGCTCTCAAGATAACAAACGGCAGCCCTTTAACCAGAATTAATTTGTTAAAAGAAGAGTTCAGGCCCCGGCCCCAGGATTATATAAGTATCAAGCATTTTGCTGCGGCAGGGGGACTCATTATTCTAATACTGGTTATTTCACTGATGGGCCTGATGGTGGATATCAGCACCACTGAGCAGAGAATAATGCAGCTCAAGCAGGCAGCAGAAAAAGTGAGTTTGGAGGCTTTTGGAAACCCGGTGGTAAAAGACGCAGAGAGAAAAACCATGCTGAACCAGATGGTAGCAAAGTATGGGCAGGTCAGAAAAGCTACAGACAGAAGGTTCAGCGGGGTGAAACTGCTGGAAGAACTATCAGTACATATGCCCCAGGGGGTGAGGGTTGAGTACAACGATATAATTATAGAAAAAGATCATATCAGGTTTTCGGGCAGGGCCAGAACTTTTTCTGATATTGATAAAATAAGGGAGAGTTTGCTGGTTTCGGACTACTTTACCTCTGTGGAGGTGGCCAATACCGGCTCTACCGGAAGTACCAAAGGGTTTGCCGTTACTTTTCTGTTTGATATAGAAGTGGCAGAGGAGCTTGAGGGTGATTCAATTTAAATGGCTTAAACAACTCTCCGTGAGGGAAAAACTTCTTATTTACACTGCAGGGGGGCTTCTGGCTGTTTTACTGTGCTACCAGTTTAGTTTTGTTCCTCTTCAGGAGAAAAAAAAGCAAAAAGAGATGGAAATGATCAGACTTCAAAAAGAGTTTGTTCAATTAAAAAAAACGTCAGAAACATATTTGAAGTACCAGGGCTTGTTCAGCTCTCTGGAGCGAAGGTACAGTAAAAAAGACTCTCTTCCGGTACTGACCTATCTGGAAAATGAAGCTGAAAAACAAGAAGTCAGGAGCAATATTGAGTACATAAAACCAAAAGGCACCCAAAATCAGAATTATATTACCAGGACCATGGTGGAGATAAAAATCAATGCTATACCGGTGCATGATCTGAACCGTTTTTTATACAACCTGGAAAATAACAGACCGGGTTTGATAATTTCTTATCTCCGAGTGAAACCTTACTATAAAGACCGCTCCAGGACAGATGCCATCGTTACGGTAACGGACGTGAAAATTGCCCGGGACAGTTCCGGTTGACCAGCACTGCCTGGTTCCAGTGGATGCCGCCCGGCCAATTTCAGTGCTCATACAATCAAGAATTGTTGAAAAAATGTGGGGGATAGTATACATCTCAGGTACAGGTCCGGGATGGAAGGCTTTATTCCTCTTCTTCCTCCACTGTGGCTTCTTTTATTATTTTTCCTATCTCCCAGATATCATCTACAACTGTCACCCCTGCATCTTCCAGCAATTGCTCTTTCTGTTCTGCTATCTGGGTATTTGAGTGCCTGTTAAAAAGGTAGGAAATTACCGGCTTGGAGTATTTTGATTCTTTGATAAACCTGGCAGCATCGTCCTCGAGTCTTCCTTTTACTTCACCACCAATTATTACCACCTGAGTATTGTTGTCCTTTTCCAGATCTTCCAGTACCTCCACGTATCCAGTGCCTATGATATCATCACCTCCCAGGCTTATCACTGCACTTTCGCCAATTTCTTCTTTGTACAGACTCTGGCAGA
>JBMCUI010000160.1:0-5727 GCA_048622675.1 Spirochaetota bacterium
GGAGTATCTATTGTAACGGAAAAAAATATCCGAATATACTACACCAAAGCCCCGGTAATGATTTTCGGCCTGCTGTTTCCCCTGTTCATGTTCCTGGCCTTCTACCTGGGCAGAGAGGTGGAAATGCGTACATTTTTCCCGGGACTTCTGGCCATGTCACTATTTTTCACTTCCTCATCTGTGGGCCCCCTGATTACCCCATGGGAAAAGCAGGCCGGGACCCACGAGAGGCTTCTTTCTTTTCCCATAAGTGTGGGCACGATAATCCTGGGTGATGTAGCTGCAGGGATGATTTTTGGAATAACGGTAAACAGTATAGTTCTGGCTTCCGGTATGGTCTTTCTACACTATCAGGTCAATGTAGCTGCTCTGTGCGCGGGAATAATAGTAGGGTCCTTCAGCTTCTCGTCTCTGGGGGTGCTGCTGGCCTCTCCCTCGGTCCGCTCCCCCTCCCATATCATGATGCTTTCCAGCCTTATCAGGTTCCCTCTGATTTTTGTAAGCGGTATTTTTATTCCCCTGAGCGAGCTTCAGGGAGTGGGCAAAGTACTCTGCTTCGCATCACCGCTTACCTACCTGGTAGATGTATTCAACTTCAGCACCAGAGGGCATTCGTTCGTCCATCCGCTCATTGACTATGCTGCTCTTGCAGGGTTCAGCCTGGTATTCCTGCTGTTTGCCCTGGTATTCCACAGGAAAAACCTGATCAAGGGAAGGTAGCTACAGCCCCTCACCTTCCAGCCTTATCTTGTACTTGCTGGTATCATTGTCGTTGCTGTGTATTTCCAGGGTCCCTTTTCTTTTTCCTGTTCCCTGGGGAGTAAAGGTGAGGGTAAAGTCGGTGCTTTCCATGGAGTCTAAAGAAAAAGAGGTGGAAGTTGTATCCAGGTAATATTCACTCATACCCTTGCTCAGAAAAATACTCGTTATATCAAGCTGTGCATCCCCGGTGTTTTTTATGGTAAATACCACCGGGTCTCCTTCATCGCCGGCCGGCACTTCACCGAAATAGCAGCTGTTCACATTTTGGGTTGTGCCCTGCCATACTTCAATATTGGGGGCGCTTTCGGTGGAGCCTGTTCCCTCCACTGTAAATGTGTAGGTGGTCTCATCTGGGTCATTGCTTTCCAGGGTTATGGTTGTAGAGCACAGCCCTGGGGCCTGTGGTGAAAATGCAATGGAAAGTGTTTGTGTAGTACCGGCAGCAACCGTCATTGATCCTTGGTCCACACTGAACTGGACAGAGTCCCCCGATGTTATGGTATCCACTATCAGGTCACTAGTACCTTTATTTTCAACAGTAAACTCCACCTGTTTTGACGTACCTACAAGTACAGAGCCGAAATCATAGCTCCCCCCGTTTTGAATGGTAAGGGAGTCCTGCATTACATTAATATCAGGAACTCCTGTTGAGCTTCCTGTTCCTGATACGGTGAACCGGTAAGGTATTTCATCTGGATCATTACTCTCTATTTTTAATGGCCCAGAATAATCTGTATCAGCTGTGGGTTCGAATGTAAGAGAAAAGTCTGCAGAACCATCAGGTGCTATCGGTATGGAAGGTAAAGCAGTTCCAGTAAAACCGGTTGGGTAAGTAATAGAATTAAGTGTAAGGTCTGCAGTCCCGGTATTCTGTATATTTAATGTTACACTGCTGGATTTATCTACCTCCACAGTTCCAAAATCATACGCCCCATAGCCGTTGAGTATATCGGTCTGGGTGTCTGCTTGCTGTACATTGATGTCCGGCTGGGGGACTGCCGAGCCGTAGCCATTAAGAATGAACGAAAACTCCTCTTCATCAGGGTCGTCGCTCAGAATCACCAGGCTGGCCTGCTTCTCTTCGGTAGACTGGGGCTGGAAACAGACCGGCAGCTTTGCAGTTCTTCCGGAAGCAAGGGTATATGAGGTGGATGAGTCATCAACATCGAAGTGGTCGGAGTCAGTACCGGTAAGATATATGTCGTATATCATCAGGTCTGAATCTCCATTGTTCTCAAGGTAAAAACTCACAGACGAGCTTATATGGCCTACCTCCACCTCCCCGAAGTCCATACCCACATCGCCCTGGAGGATTTCTGTTGAACAGTTCAAGACTTTTATATCAGGCCCGGTTTTTGTTGTTGATGCCAGGGCATCCCCAGTAAGGGTAAACTCAAAGTTGCCCTCATCCGGGTCATTGCTTACTATTATTATGGTTAAAGTTTTTTCTCCAATCCGGGTGGGCTTGAAGGTAACACTGAAGCATGTGGAGCCTTCCGCAGGCACCACTGAGCTTAATGTACCAGTATCAAGAGCAAACTGGGTAATATCTCCCCCCGATACACCCAGGCCGGTAATTCTCAGTGTCTCACTTCCGGTGTTTTCAATGGTAAAAACCCTGGATTCTTCAGTAAAAATTTCCAGAGAGCTGTAATCAAATATGGATTTTTCACCTGCAAGTTCCTTTATGTTGATATCCGGGGCGGATGTCGCCTTTTCGTATATCTCCACCCTTGTAAAACAAGAAGTTAAAAAGAATAAACCAAGGCTTATTAAAATAAAAAGCAGAACAGGCTTTTTCAAATTACAAAACCCTATTTCCAAATAAGAGGACTTTTTTGCTATACTATGTTGTGTATTTTAATTTTAGCACATTTTGCCACCAATACAATGCTTAATTTCTATACACTGGATAAAAAACTAAATAATAACATTTTCTTAACATAATTTTCATATCCACTGAATTTATTTATCACTGGTAATTTTATAGAAAATAAAATACAATTATGAACTATAATTTTTATGAAAGGAGTTATCCGTGATTATTGATGTTCATGTGCATTTAGGCTGGGACTATACCTTTGATGAGGAGTTTAAAAAAGAGGAGTTAATTGAGAAGCTGGAAAAAACGGAAGTGGAAATACAGATCGTCCAGCCCGGGTCATGTCATACCATTGAACAGGCCAGGGAGGAACATGATGATATTGCTTCTCTGTGCAAGGAATACCCTGGGCATTTCTTCGGAATGGCAAACCCCAGTCCCCATCTTCCCAAAAACGTCTATGATGACGAAATAGCCCGCTGCGTGGAGGATTTATGGTTTGTCGCTATTAAGCTGCATCCTCTCGCATTTGGGGTAAACCCTGACTCTGTATCAGGGCGCAAGGCATTCGAAGCCGCCAGAAAACACCACCTTCCTATTATGGTGCATACCGGTTCGGGGATTCCATTCGCCGGTCCTGTTAACCTTCTCAGCCTGGCAGAAGAATATCCTGAGGTTCCAATAATTATGGCTCACTGCGGACAGATTATCCTTGCCAATGAAGCTGCGGTCATGTTCAAACTATGCAAAAATGTGTACGGTGATACTTCATGGTCCCCTGGATTCATCCTTCGGGATTGGATAAGAAGTTTCCCCAACAGGATAATGCTGGGTTCTGACCATGCCGATAACACCCAAACGGAAATAGCTAAAATAAAAACCGCACATTTGACCCAGAAGGAGCAGCGGGCTGTTTTTCAGGCTACTGCCATGGATGTTTTTAAACTCAAAGAAAATCTCTAATTTGTTCCTGACAGCAGCTCCTTCTTAACAGAACCATCCAAAAATAGAAAAAAGTTGCTAACAAACTATTGACACAAACACAACATTGTGGTATGCTTCCTTATCATTAAACGTTTGATGTTAGATGTTTAATTTTTCTGCGCCAAATGGGGATTATCCCATTAATAAAATAAACAGGAGGTTTTATTATGGATGTCAATGATGCAAACGGTTCTATCGAAGAACTAAGAAAGAAATTCCTGACAGGGAAGATCAGCAGAAGAGAGTTTCTCAGAAAATTGGGAAAGTTCGGTCTTGCTGCTCCAGTAAGTCTTTATGTGGCCAGGATGAGCGGTATATTTGGAATAGACAAAGCACTTGCAGGAGGGAAAAAAGAAGAAGCAAAAAAAGCAGAAACGCCAAGAGAACTTTCCGAAACTATCGAAGAAGCAATGAGTCTTAAAATGCTCGAACCAGTAGAGCTTCGTGACAACAGTGAGTTCAAGACCAAACCCCCATGGAGAGTTGGTTTTGCGAATCCGGGGGTAAACAACCCATGGAGAGTGTGCTTCCAGGCATGCATCGAGTATCAAAAATCCCTCACTCCTGAAATAGGAGAGTTTTATCAGACAGATGCCCGGGAAAAGGCAGAAAAACAGATAAGCGATATAGAAGACCTCATGACCAAAGACCTGGATGCAATAATGGTAAACCCGGTAACCAGTCAGGCTCTCAAGCCCATCATGGAAGAAATATATAAAACTGGTACACCAAGTGTCACTGTTGACAGATGGGTGAATACCGATAAAGTCACCTGCCGCACTTCCTCCGAACACCAGGATAAAGTAGGTACCGCGGTTGGTGAATATTTCGGTAAACAGTTGAAAGGAAAGGGGAAGATAATATGGCTTAAGGCCATCGAAGGAGTTCCGGAGCATGATCGCAGGAACAACTCATTCCATGATGTCATCACCTCCAAATATCCGGACATTGAGCTGATAGGACCTGTGCTGGTCGGTGATCTCCAGGCATCATCGCATAAAAGGGTTGCCTCGGATATGATTTCCAAGCATCCGGACCTCGATGCTATTTTTGATGATATTTCTTTCAATGCCCCTCATATTCTGGACATATTTCTGGAAAGAGGAATGGATATCCCGGTAATGAACGGCGAGGATATTAATGGCTGGCTTAAGATGTGGAAAAAGTACGATGTCAGCAGCATAGCTGGCAGCTTCCCTGTGTATTGCGGAAGAACAGGGGTTAAGGCAGTAGAGCTTATCCTCAAAGGAGAACGCACTCCAAAGGTATGGTGGATACCGGTTCTAGTAATCAGGGAGGAAGAAAGAAGCAAATATATCCGCCCTCAATTCCCAGACAGCTTTTTTGCTACTACAGAGGTGCCGGAAAAATGGCTGGTTGAAGAGTATGATATTATGACCAAGCTTACCTGATAAAATTAGCACTTAAGGAGGGCCTTGGAGGATTTTATACTATGGGAAAAGAAATTCTTTCCATGAAAAAGGTAAATAAGTCCTTTCCCGGAGTCAAAGCTCTGGACAATGTTGATTTTTCCTGTGATGGCGGGGAAGTACATGCTCTGGTAGGCCACAACGGTGCAGGAAAGTCCACCCTGATAAAAGTGCTGGGCGGTGTTTATCATGCAGACAGCGGAGAAATATTTCTCAAGGGAAAAAAGTTTACCCCTTCATCCCCCATGGAAGGGGTGCTGGCAGGAATAAGTATTATACACCAGGAGTTCAACCTGATACCAGACTTGACCGTAGGGCAGAACATCTTTCTGGCAAGAGAAATGAAAACCTCCCTGGGACTGCTGGATTTTCGTTCCATGAACAAAAGTGCACAGGAAATACTGGACCGACTGGGTGTAAAAGAAATAAGCCCCCAGGACTACGTAAGAAATCTCTCGGTTAATCAAATGCAATTGGTTGAAATAACCAAGGCCCTCTCCATTAAAGCAGATATAATAGTTATGGATGAGCCTACCGCTGCTCTTCCCCTTCCAGATGTAAAAAAACTGTTTAATACTGTTAAGCAATTGAAAGCCCATGGGGTTACCATTATTTATATCTCCCACCGTATCGAGGATATTTTCCAGGTAGCAGATAGAGTTACGTGAATGAAGGACGGCAGGATGATTGATACGCTCCCGGTGGAAGGGCTTCAGCACAGGACACTGG
>JBMCUI010000161.1:0-5720 GCA_048622675.1 Spirochaetota bacterium
GGGTAAAAAAGCAGCTTCTGTCACCAAACAGCTGGGCCTTGAGGGGTGCTTTATAGGCAGTACCGACCTCACCCACTATGGACCGAATTACGGTTTTTCCCCCCGGGGAATAGGAGGCGACAGTCTTACCTGGATGAAGGAAGTCAATGACAAACGGGTCATTGATCTGTTTCTCGCTCTGGACCCGGAAGGAGTAATGAAAGAAGCTTCGGTATCAAAAAATGCCTGCTGCCCCGGTGCTGCTGCAGCTGCCATTTCTGCGGTAAAAGAGATGGGAGTGGAAAAGGGGAGCCTGGTGGAGTATGCGACCAGCTATGATGTCCATCCTGATACCAGCTTCGTGGGATACGCAGGAGTGGTGTATTGAGTACATAACTCAGGGTGAGCTGTCCTGGTTATACCGGGCAGGTAATTTCAGGTGAAGCTTTTTCGGGTATTCTCTGGCGATCGCTTTAATCCCCAGAATCATGGTTGCAACTACAGCATCACAGGCCAGCCTGGTGCTGTGGTCGGGAAAACCCCGAATTGCAAAGTAGATGTACCCTTTTTTCATTTTCCAGGTAAGGTTTCCGGGGTTGAAATGAAGAAGCCCCGCCACCGCACTCTGTACCACCGAGGAAACAGCAGCACATACAATATCCTTTCCCTTTATTCCTTCTCCGTGTCCCCGGACCTCCACCTTTACCAGACATTCGTTTCCGGATTCAACTGAAATTTTTATCAAAAAAAGGTTTCCTTAAAGAAGGATTTTTTGTACTATATTCTGATCTTTCTTTGCATTATGTAAAAAATATACCTGAAAAAAGTATATACAAAATGTTTATTCGTCAGCGGGTTTTTCCTGAAATTCATTGCTCTTTTAAAGTATAATTCAAGCTTGAAAAGGAACAAACACCCCTAGACTTTTACACTCAGACATACAAACTGGTTGTTATACCATACAGAGAATCTACTGAAAATGAGCAGGCTCCGATGGGCAGGAAGAATCTCTAATGTATTAGTTTACAGCAGGATATACTATGTCCAAAAACGGCAGGATAATGTGCAAGGAGAACAGGTATGCGGATATTTAGTTTCAGGGGAGGGGTCCACCCCCCCTACCACAAAGATCTGACCAGGGACAATCCTATCCATACTGCTCAGGTGGCATCCCAGATGGCTGTTCCCCTTGTCCAGCATATAGGGGCTCCCTGTCAGCCTGCAGTGGAAAAAGGTGCCCGGGTGAAAGAGGGTCAGGTTATAGGAAAAGCCGATGCCTTTGTTTCCGCTCCTGTACACTCTCCTGTTTCTGGAAAAGTCAAGAAGATAGAACCGGTCCTGCATCCTCTGGGTCAGAAAATCCTCTCTGTTATAATTGAACCTGACGGTGAAGAAGAAAAAGAATACTTGGAGCCTCTTGGCGAGGTGCCTGAAGAAATCGATCCGAAGAAAATGCTGGACAGGATCAGACAGGCCGGTATTGTGGGTATGGGAGGTGCAACATTTCCCACCCATGTAAAGTTTTCCCCTCCCAAAGACAAGCCTATAGATACTCTGGTGCTGAACGGCTGTGAGTGCGAGCCCTACCTTTCTGCTGACCACAGGATTATGCTGGAGCGTTCTGCAGATATCGTCCTGGGTGCCAGGATAATAGCCAGAGTTCTGCAGGTAAAAAAGACCATCATTGCTGTAGAAACCAATAAGATGGATGCAGCAGAAGAGCTGCAGAATCACCTCCCGGAAGGGATGGAGCTGCAGGGGACCAGGACCAAGTATCCTCAGGGGGCTGAAAAGATGCTCATCAAGGCCCTGTTGGGCCGGGAAGTGCCCTCCGGAGGCCTTCCCCTGGACGTAGGAGTGGTAGTTTCCAATGTGGGCACCGTAATTGCAGTATGTGAAGCAGTAAGAGAGGGAAAGCCGCTTATAGAAAGGACTGTTACGGTAACGGGCAGCGGGGTCAAGGAGCCTGGAAATTTTCTGTGCAGGATAGGCGTTCTGGTGGGGGAGCTGGTAAAACAGGCGGGTGGTCTGCAGGGGCAGCCGGGAAAGCTTATCCTTGGAGGACCTATGATGGGCCTGGCCCAGCCTTCTTTTGAAGTTCCTGTTATAAAAGGTACCTCCGGGGTGCTGGTAATGCAGCAGGCGGATTATATGCGGGAAAGCTATCTTCCCTGCATAAAATGTTCTTTTTGTGTTCAGTCATGCCCGGTGGGACTGGTGCCTTCAAAGCTTTCTATCATCGGGGAAGCCCAAAAATGGGAGCTGGCGGAAAACTACGGAGTCAATGACTGCATTGAGTGCGGCAGCTGTGCTTATGGGTGCCCCAGTAAACGACCTATCGTACAATTAATCAAAACAACCAAGGCAAAATTAAAAGAGATAAAATCAAGGGAGTAATATGGGCAAGCAAGAACAGCCACCAACAACAGAAAAGGGGGCACAGTCCCAATCTCTGGTTCTTTCTGTATCCCCCCATATAAAGAGCAGAGAATCGGTTCCCAGAATAATGACTGCTGTACTTATTACTCTTGTTCCGGCTGTGGCATTCAGTATTTACCAGTTTGGCATATATACGCTTTACATGTATATAGTATCAATTGCCACCTGCATGATTACTGAGTACCTGGTGGTTCTCTTACGAAAAAGGCCTTACACCCTCAACGATTTCAGCGCTGTAGTAACAGGGGTGCTTCTGGTAATGGTCCTTCCTCCCGATTTTCCATTGTACGGAGTGGTACTGGGAGCATTTATAGCCATTGTAATAGGAAAACAGATATTCGGAGGGCTGGGGTACAATATCTTTAATCCGGCCCTTATCGGTAGAGCATTCCTTGCAGCTACCTACCCGGTGTTCATGTCCACCTGGAAGCTGCCCAGGATTGCTGTTGATGCAGTGAGTACAGCCACCCCTCTGGCCAGGATGAAGTTCGACGGGGTTTCAACATCACTGAAGTCTCTTTTTCTGGGAACAGTGGGGGGCTCGGTAGGGGAGACCAGTGCCCTGCTTCTGCTGGTTGGCTCGGTGTACCTTTTTGCGAAAAGGTACATAAAGTGGAGGGTGCCTGCTTCAATTTTTATAACAGTGGCGGTGCTGGGGGAGGGTTTTCATCTGACCAACCCGCAGCAGCACCCGGGACCGCTTTTTCACCTGCTCGCAGGGGGCCTTGTGCTGGGGGCCCTGTATATGGCCACCGATATGGTAACCTCACCCATAACCGGCAGAGGGTGCGTGATCTACGGTGCTGGAATTGGTGTGCTGGTGGTGGTCATCAGGCTTTTCGGCGGTCTGCCGGAAGGAGTGATGTACTCCATATTATTCATGAATGCTTTTGTTCCACTGATTAACAGGGCCGCCAAACCCAGAATCTTAGGGACGGGGGAGTTATGAAACACAGGATAAAAATGCTGCTGGTTCTGACCTTTTTTGCATGTGTCTCAGGACTGGTGCTTTCGGGCATTTACATGTTTGCCCATCCGCTGATCCAGCAGAATCTCCAGCAGGAATTGAGGCGTTCTATTTTTCAGGTGGTCCCGGGGGTGGAGGACTACCAGAAGAAGCAGGAAGGTGGAGTTACCTATTATGTGTGCAGGGACGCTTCTGGAACTACGGTTGGGTATGCAGTACCGGCGGAAGGAAACGGCTATCAGGGGAAAATACGGGTGATGATCGGGCTCAGTCCCGACCTGGAAAAGATAACCGGTATGAGAGTGCTGGAGCAGAAAGAGACTCCCGGTCTGGGGGGGAGAATATCAGAAAAGAGCTTTCAGAAGCAGTTTGAAGGGATGGCTGCACAGCCCAGGGTGGGCTATGTGAAGAATAAAAGACCCGAAAAACCCAACAACATTCAGGCTATTACCGGTGCCACCATATCCTCCAGGTCGGTGGTGGCCGTAGTAAACAAAGGTGTGAAAAACGTGGAGAAAGTACTGAAGAAAACGGGGGGCGGATAAGCTATGGAAGCAAAAGGCACCCAGCATGTAAAAAACTCTGTCCAGGAGTTCACCAAGGGTTTCTGGAGAGAAAACCCCATACTGGTCCTGGTGCTGGGCATGTGTCCTACCCTGGCGGTAACCACCACCGCTGTAAACGGCCTTACCATGGGGCTGGCTGTAGTATTTGTGCTTACCTGCTCCAGTGTCATAGTTTCCATGGTGAGAAACCTGGTCCCCAGCCAGGTCAGGATTCCGGTGTTTATTGTGGTCATAGCTACTTTTGTTACCATGGTGGACCTTTTTCTCAAGGCTTTTTTTCTGGACCTGAGCAAGGCGCTGGGCCCTTTTATTCCACTGATAGTGGTAAACTGCATAATTCTGGGAAGAGCAGAAGCTTTTGCCTCCAAAAATCCGGTGTGGCTTTCTCTGGTGGATGCACTGGGAGTGAGCTTCGGGTTTACCGTGACCCTGGTCATTCTGGGGGGTATACGTGAAATACTGGGGATGAGGAGTTTTTTTGGAGTGGAAGTGATGTCTCAAGGGTTTGAGCCATGGGTGGTGATGCTCCTCCCTCCAGGAGCATTCCTGACGCTGGGATTCATGCTGGGGGCTAAAAATTACATAGACAGCAGATTGAAACAAAAAAGGTCTGGGAAAAAGTAAGGTCCACAAGAGTTTTCAGGCGGAGGTTGACAGGTGGAAGTATTTCTTATTTTTATATCAGCAGTTCTGGTTAACAATTTTGTGTTGTCCTATTTTCTGGGAATATGTCCGTTCATCGGTGTTTCTGACAGGATAGAGTCCTCGGTAAGCATGGGGTTTGCTGTAACTTTTGTCATGACCCTGACAGCAGCGATTACCTGGCTGATTAACCACTACATATTACTGGCTCTTAATGTTCCCTTTCTTGAGTATGTTTCATTTATTATAGTAATTGCTTCGCTGGTACAGTTTGTGGAGATGTTCATCCGAAAAATGAGCAGAAGTCTTTACGATACCCTGGGGATTTACCTTCCCCTGATTACTACCAACTGCGCCATACTGGGCCTGGCCCTTTTCGGTTCGCTGAGAGAATATTCCTTTATTGAAAACATAGTTTTTGGGCTTGGTGCAGGAATAGGCTTTACCCTGGCCCTGGTAATTATGTCGGGCATCAGGGAGGAGCTGGACCTTGCTGATGTTCCCCGACCTCTTCAGGGTGCAGCCATTACTCTGATTCTGGCAGGTCTTCTGGCACTGGCATTTATGGGCTTTGCCGGTCTCATCTCCGAGTAACACTCCTGCATACACTTTCGGAAGCAAATATTTTCCATATGAACCGTGGGAAGAAGACACCATCCCCGTACACCCCTTAAAGTACACTGTTCCAATACTTATTTACAATTTAAACAATCATTGCTAATATACAATGATACGTCTATACACAATAATCTACGAGGTGTTTCATGGATATAGGCATACTGTTTATTTCTCTGGGTAGTATGGGGGGCATAGGGTTAGCCCTGGCACTGATCCTGGTTATGGCGGACAAGAAGCTGGCGGTAAAGGAAGACCCCCGCACTGAGAAGGCCCTGGAGGTGCTTCCAGGTTCAAACTGCGGAGCGTGCGGTTACGGCGGATGTGCTGCATTTGCCAGGGCGTTGACCGAAGGCAAGGCGTCTCCAAACGGGTGCAGGGCGGGAGGATCGGAGGTTGCAGAGGCACTGGCTGAAATAATGGGTGAAAAAGCCCTGGAGCAAACAAAAAAGGTGGCCAGGGTTTTCTGCAGCGGAGGCGAGGAGGAGACAGTAAAGGATAAGGTATATACC
>JBMCUI010000162.1:0-5632 GCA_048622675.1 Spirochaetota bacterium
ACTGTAGGCTGGCTGGACGGTACAAGCGAAGGGGAAAAAAACCCCGGCAAGTACCTTGACTTCCTTGCAGACAAAGGAGCAGCCTGCCTGTGTATCATGCCGGATAGAAACTGGAACATTACTGACCCTGAGGAAAGAGAATTAAAAGTAAACAAATTGTACGAACTTGTAGAACATGCAAAGAAAATAAAAATGCCGGTCATAGCGGGAACAGAGATGAACAAGTGGGGACAGAAGTTTGTGGACGACTTCTTTGCCGATGCAATGAAGCCGGTAAACCCTGAGTTTATGGAAGGTTCAAGAATTTTGACCGGACATACCCTGGTGAAAAAACAACTGGGATGGGGGATTTCAAGTGAAGAGGCTGTGGAGAAATTTGGAGATGACCTGCACAGAAGAAACTGCTTTTTTGAGCAAGCAGGACATCTTCAGCCAGCAGCACAGCCCTCACAGGTGGAACACCTCAAGCAGAAACTGGAAAAAATGTGCCACCAGGCCTGAAAAACCCGGGTTAACCATAATCGCAAATCGAAAGGAGTAATCATGGACTGGCTTGGATTGAAAGAAAAGGCAGCGGTAGTTACCGGCGGCGCCTCCGGAATCGGGAGGGCCTGCTGTGAAGAGCTGGCCCGGGTGGGGGTAAACCTGGCTGTTGCCGATGTAAACTCCGAAGGCGGAAATAAAGCAGTACAAGAATTGAAAGAAAAATACGGTGGTAAGCATATATTCGTGCAGGTGGATGTGACCGAAAGATGTAGTACCCGGCAGATGGTTTCATCGGTCACCCGGGAGTTTGGAAAACTGGACATTCTGGTAAACAATGCCGGAATAAATATACCCAGGCTGCTTGTGGACCCCAGGGGCAAAGAGGAGTTGACCGAGGAGATATGGGACCGAATAGTTGCCATAAACCAGAAAGGGTATTTCATGTGCGCCCAGGCGGCGGCACGGTGGATGCTGGAAAACGCCGCACCAGGAGTAATCATCAATATGGCTTCAGAGGCGGGAATGGAAGGCTCGGAGGGGCAGAGTGCATACGCAGCCACCAAGGCAGCCATTTACAATATGACCAGATCGTGGGCAAAAGAACTGGGCAAGCACAACATCAGAGTGGTGGGAGTAGCCCCGGGCATCCTGGAACCTACGGCCCTTCGGTCTGAAGAATATGAGCGTGCACTGGCCTATACCAGAGGAATCACCGTGGAAAAACTCCGGGAAAGATACGAGAAAGCATCCATACCCCTGGGCAGATTGGGCAGGCTCAGTGAGACAGCTAATGTGGTATGTTTTCTGGCTTCAGAAAGAGCAGGATATATACATGGTACTACCATAAACGTCTCAGGGGGGAAATCAAGAGCCTGATGGGTACTGGTTTAACACCACCATACCGGGGCCTGGAGGAGGATACCAATGAAAGCTGCAGTTATTAAAAAACCTGGACTGATCAAGATCGAACAGGTCCCCACCACTCAACCAGCAGAGGGCGAAGTTCTGCTGAAGGTGGAGGCCTGCGCTTTGTGCGGAACAGACCAGAGGGTGCTGAAAGGTGAAAAGAGTGTGGATGTTCATATTGTGGGGCATGAAATAACCGCAAGAGTAGCTGCTGCAGGCCAAGGAGTAAAAGGAGTACAAGAAGGGGAGCGGTATGTGGTGCAGACAGTCATAGGCTGCGGCCGCTGCAGGATGTGCAAAATGCACCGGGAGAACCTTTGTTTAAACAAATTCAAGGCCATAGGCTACCAGTACAACGGAGGCTTCGCCGAATACATGGTAATGCCCAAAGAAGGAGTTGTCCAGGGATGTCTCATCCCCGTTCCGGAGGACCTGTCGGCCGAGGTGGGAACCCTGATAGAGCCTTTAAGCTGCTGCGTCAACGGCATGAACTACATTCCCCTGGAAGAGATAGAGCATGTGGTCATTTTCGGGGGAGGGATAATTGGAGTACTGAACGGACTGGTGGCAAAGGCCAGGGGAGCAGAATGTGTTACCATTATGGACATCTCTCCCCAGAGGCTGGAGCTTCTCCAGAGGCTCAGCCTCCCTTTTGAAAACTTTGTCGATACCTCCCAAACCGATCCCCACCAGTGGGTGATGGAGCACACCCAGGGCCATGGTGCCGGCGCAGTGGTGGTCGCTGCTTCTGTAAAGCAGCTGGTACCCACAGGAATGAGGCTTCTGACCAAGGGCGGCCATCTGTCGGTGTTTGCCGGTATGCCCAAGTCCGACCCTACCGAATACATCGACCTGAACCTGATTCATTACAATGAGTTCAACCTGCATGGCGCCACCAGCTCAGCCCTGAACGAGTACATCACTGCCAGAGACCTGCTTGTTTCGGGTAAGATAAACGGGGAACAGCTGGTCACCCACCGGTTCAACCTGGATGAGTTTCACCAGGCATTCCAGGTGCAGTCTGATGCATCCTCAGGCGCCCTCAAGGTGATAATCATTCCCTGAACACGGCCATTTTATTTTCCTACTTTGCACCCGTAAAAACCAGCAGATATTTATCCCTCCAGTACTTCCCGTACTTTACGTGCCAGAGTGTGCATGGTAAAGGGCTTCTGGAGAAAATGAGCTCCCTCGTCCAGTACTCCCTGATGGGCGACTACATTGGCGGTATACCCTGACATAAACATACATTTTATTTTGGGGTTGATTGACTGGATGCGTCGTGCCAGGTCACGGCCGTTCATTTCGGGCATCACTGTATCGGTGACCAGCAGGTGAATTTCATTGATATGCTCCTGCGCAAGCTGAATTGCCTGGCCTGGTGTACCTGCAGTATACACGCTATAGCCGAGCTCTTCCAGCATTACCCTGCCCAGCTCCAGTATGGTGGGCTCGTCCTCCACCAGAAGGATTGTTTCCGCACCGCCTGCAGCTTTTTCCGGCTGTGCTTCTTTGGTGGTCTGTTTGGTTTTTCCAGCATAGCGTGGGAGATAAATCCTGAAGGTGGTCCCCTGCCCCGGTTCGCTGTACACGTTGATGAAACCGTTGTTCTGCTTGACGATGCCGTAGACCGTTGCCAGGCCCAGACCGGTACCTTCTCCAAAGTCTTTGGTGGTGAAGAACGGCTCGAACAGGTGCGCCAGTGTTTCCCTGTCCATGCCGCAGCCATTGTCACTCACTGCCAGCATTACATACTGTCCGGGTATAAAGCCGGCATGTTTGGAGCAGTAATCCTGGTCGAGGACCACATTCTTTATTTCAATGGTAACCTTGCCCACGTCCTGAATGGCATCCCGGGCATTGATGCACAGGTTCGCCAGTATCTGGTCGATCTGGGCCGGGTCCATTTCCACCTCCCATAAATCATCGTCAGGCATCCATACCAGGTCGATATTTTCTCCTATCAGGCGGTGCATCATGGTAAGCATCCCTTCCACGGTTTCGTTCAAATCCAGAACCCTGGGTTCTACGGTCTGCTTGCGGGCAAAACCCAGCAGCTGCCGGGTGAGTTCAGCTGAGCGCTGCGATGCCCTCTGGATTTCCTTCAGCCTGGTGTATAGAGGGTCCGACGGGTCGGCACGCATCAGCTCCAGTTCGGTATGGCCGAGAATAACACTCAGCATGTTGTTAAAATCATGGGCTATTCCCCCGGCCAGCCTTCCCACCGACTCCATCTTCTGGGCCTGCAGCAGCTGTGCCTGGAGCTTTTCCCGGTCCGCCTCTGCCTGCTTTCGTTCGGTGATATCTCGCATCAAACCGATAAACCCTTTGATTTCTCCCCGGTCATCTCTGAGATAGAATACATTTGTTTCTCCTGGAAACACCTCCCCTGATTTTTTCCGGTAATGTACGGTGTAAAGAAAGCCGGGGTCTCCTCTATGGTCACTTATTTCTTTTCCCATTGCTTTGAACTCTTCATCGTTTTCATACACATACCGGGTCTTTTTGCCCCTTATCTCCTCTAACGTGTATCCGAACAGCTCTGCAAAAGCAGCGTTGCAGTCGATAATGTTTCGGTCCGTATCCGCAACCAGAATGGCATCCCTGATGCTGTTGTACAGAGAACGGTACTTCTTTTCGCTTTCCTGCAGAGCCTTCTCTGCTGCTCTGTGTTCGGTGATGTCATTGCCGGAACAAAGGATACTCACAACTGCACCGCTCTGGTCCCTGACAGCAGTATTATGCCAGGCTATCAGCCTTTCTTCACCGTTTTTGGTCAGAACACTGTCCTCACCGTACTCCTCCATATCTGTCTGGTCAGTAATACGCTGTTGAAAAAGCTTTCTAATACGCTCCCGGGAGTGTTCGGGGATGAAGTGCTCAAACCAGTTTTTACCGGTAATTTCTTTCTCACTGAAGCCCAGGATTTCACACCCTTTTTTGTTTATAAGTTCTACCTTTCCGTTTCTGTCCAGTGCAACTATCATTACACCAGCTGTGTCAAGGTACTGCTGAGATCTCTCCATCTGCTCCTGTAATTTTTTCTGGGCGGCACGCTCGGCGCTCTGGTCCCGAAAGACCAGCACTACCCCGGTAATATCGCCCTGTTCATTTCGTATGGGCGCTCCACTGTCAACAACGGGCCGCTCTGTTCCGTCCCTGGCAATGAGCAGGGTGTGGTTTCCCAGCCCCACCACAATGCCTTCCCTTAACACCCTTGCTACCGGATTTTCCACTCCAGCACGGCTGTGTTCATTGATGGTATGGAAGACCTGGTCCAGTTGCTTTCCAAGAGCTTCCTTTTGAGAATAGCCGGTGAGTCTCTCCGCCACCGGATTCACCAGCTCCACCCGGCCTTCAGCATCTGAAGCGATCACCCCATCACCTACGCTCATCAATGTCACTCTGTACCGCTCCCGGCTTTCCCGCAGCTCTGACTCGGACTGATAGAGTCTCCTGTAGTAATTTTTCATGCTGCGCTGCCACAGGAAAAGCCCTGCAGCACCTGCCAGGGCTGTCAGAACCACAAGCAGGGCCAGTATCAGGTTTGACTGCAGCTTCCAGAAGGCCAGCGCTTCTGACACATCTACTTTGGCCACCATAAACCAGGAAAACCCGGGTACATTCTTGAGCACAGCAAACACCTCCACCCCCCGGTAGTCCATGCCCCTGACAAACCCTTCCCTGCCCAGCACCGCCATAGCTGCAGGCAGGTCGCTGCGGCTCAAAGGGATACGCAGATTGAGCGCCGCACTGGGCCTGTGGCGAAGGTCGTTTAAAAACAGCACCTCATCATCTACCCTGCGCACCAGAAGTGTTTCTGCGGTCCGGCTGGGGGTCGGCCAGGACTGTACAAGAGGGTAGAAAAACTCCCGTGCATCACTCTGAAGCACAATGCCTCCCACAGGCGTGTTCCTGTCCGATATAAATAAAGGTGCAATTACATCTACATGCGGAGGCAAATGGCTGGGTCCATTGTGTATTTCGGAGAGCACCGGTTTTCGGCTTCCAATGGCAGCTTTGAAGGCCTTCAGAGCCCGGGGATGCAGTCCACCTGAATTACCACTTATGCTGAGAAGCACTTTTCCCTCAGTGTCTGCCAGCAAAATGTCGTGGTAATTGTAGTTCTTTTTCAATGAACGAAACCTGGAGAGAATATAGTGGGCATTCCCGGTCTGCTGACCAGCCATCCAGTTCATAACTCCCCGGATAAAAAAAGGGCTGTCCATCAGTACAGCAG